>JAAYRJ010000158.1 GCA_012518845.1 Clostridiaceae bacterium | reverse complement strand
CTAATTGTTTTTCATTCTAGCTACATGTCTTGATTCAAGTCCATTTGCTTCTAAGAAATGACGAAGTGCAATTAAATCGTGAGCCTCATAACGATCTCTATACGCTTGAATGGCTTCTTTTGAATGCAATTCTTCATCCAAAGTTAATAGTTCAACTGGCATTGGTCTTTTATCTGAAATTTTTGCATCAATCACTACAACTTTACCTTCGTTATAGTCTTTAATGGCCTTTGCAAAGACTTCTTCGATATCTTCTATTCTAGTAACTGTATATGCCTCTGCACCTTGAGCACGTGCAACCATGGCAAAATCAGTATCTGGAAATTGGGTGCCAAATAAGTGTTTATTTGTTTCTTCATATTTATCTTGAATGAAACCGTATTTTTGATTTGAAAAAACTACATTGATTGAGGCGGCACCATATCTGACAGCAGTAACTACATCTGGATAGACCATCGAAAATGCACCATCACCCTGGAGCGACCAGACTTGTCGATCTGGGTAATCTAAACTCGCCGCAATGGCACCCGGTAAACCAACACCCATCGTGGCAAAAAGAGGTGAGGTCCGCCATTTTTGTTTAGGATTAAGTCTTAAATGGCGAATTGAGGTTTGAGTTGTGTTGCCGACATCAATCGCAAAGATGGCATCCTCAGCTGCTACTTGATTAATAGCATTATATACTTGATACAATTCTAACTCGCCTGCTGGTTTTGTTTCTAGTTTTGTCTTGTATTCACGCCAATTTTTTACGTTTTCAAGATTTGCTTTCCACCAGCTTGTCTCTTCTTTTTCTTCGATTGTTTCAGTGATTGCTCTTACATAATCACCTGCATCGCCTAGGATTGCTAAGTCCGTAGCATGACGCTTACCAAGTTTCATTGGATCGATATCTACCTGAATAAAGGTTTCGATCCCGCTGAACATGCCTTTAGAAGTAAGGGCAAAAGGCCAATTAGCTCCTAAAAATAACATGGTATCAGCTTCAAGCACGCCTTCATTAGCTGGTTTTTCTGCTACTCTACCCATAGCACCGAGTAATGCTTCATACTTACCATCAAAATTATCATAATTAATACCTGAAACAATTAAAGGTGCTTTTAATTTCTTAGATAATTTGATTACATCTTCACCAGAACCTCTGGTTCCAACTCCAGCAAAAATAACAGGTCTTTTTGCCTTGGAAAGAAGTTCAGTCGCTTCCTTAACTTGAGCTTGATTTATTTCCCATTTTGGATATGGTTGAGCAGCTTTAGCTGATGACCAATAGGCATCAACATCAATATCGGCATAACCAAAATCTACAGGAACTTCTACAACTGCAGGCCCTTTATGTGAATAGGCACGACGAATAGCTTCATCAATTACTTGTGGTAATTGTTCTGCAAATGCCACTTTGCGATTATAAACAGCCGCATCATTATAGTAAGGATTTTGATTAAATTCTTGAAAGCCATCTGTATTTTGTTCATTGGTTGGCCTAGCTCCTAATATTGCTAACATCGGATTTCCGTCTTCTTTGGCTTCATAAATGCCATTAATTAGATGGGTAGCACCAGGACCACTTGAACCCATAGCAACGCCAATCGTACCATTAAATTTGGCTTGCATTGCTGCGGCCAAGGCTCCTACTTCTTCATGTTTTACCTGGATAAAATCAACATTATGTTTATCTGTTTCTGCAAATGCATCCATCCAAGAACCAAAGGAGCCAGCTGGAACTCCATAAACTCTTTTTATTCCCCAAGATTCCATTATTTGTAAGGCAGCAACTCCTGCTTTAATTTTTTTCATATTAGTTAGCATCCTTTCCTTTAAATTTTATTAACAAAGATTTTTCTCTTATATTAAATTTCTTTATTAAAGCATACATTTCCTTTAAGATAATTTACGTAACATTTTTTAAAATGAATTTTAAATAATTTAGATAGGTGAAATTTATGACTAAATTAAGTGAAAGAGAAAAGATGCTAGTAGGTGAATGGTATGATGCTAATTATGATCAGGAGTTGCTCAAGGCACGGATAAAGACAAAAGATTTGTACCATGAATATAATTTGACTAAACCAAGTGACAAAGCTCAGAAAAATAGTTTGCTCGAACAAATTTTAGGAGAGTTGCCAGAAAACTTGTCTATTACAGAACCAGTTTATTTTGATTATGGCAAAAATACAAAATTTGGCAAAAATGTCCATGTAAATTTATCTTGTTACTTTATGGATGGCGCTCCAATTACAATTGGCGATTATGCATTTATTGGACCTTATACTGGTTTTTATACTGCGGCTCATCCAAACTCTGCTAAAGAACGTAACCAGGGGCTTGAACAAGCTCGTCCTATTACCATTGGGAATAATTGTTGGTTTGGTGCTAATGTATCGGTGCTACCTGGAGTTACTATTGGCGATAATTGTGTAATCGCGGCTGGTGCTGTTGTCACCAAAGATATTCCAGCTTATTCTATAGCTGCGGGAGTTCCTGCTAAGGTTATAGGTAAAGCACCAGCTGATTAGAATTTAAGAATTTATCTCAAAGGTTTTTGCTGATCATACTTAAGTTACGCCCATCTGTAATTAAATATTGCAACAGATTTTCTTTAATAGTGTAAGATAGTAGATAAACAAAATTACGAAAGATTTTTAATAAAATATCGAATTGGAGGACATATGGAGCAATATATTCCACGAGCTGCAAAGCTATTGCGAGTAATTAGTAATGAGTCCAAACTAAAAATTCTCTACTATTTGTCGCTTCAAGATGCAAGTGTAAGTGAATTAGAGGACAAGACAAAGATAGAACAATCTAATTTGTCGCATCATCTGAGAACTTTAAAAGATAATCATCTGGTTAAATCTAGACGTTCTGGCAAGTCAATGATTTATTCCTTAGATGACCATCATGTTTTCGATATTATTGAACAAGTTTTAGAACATGTTTCCCATATACCTGAATAATTAAAAAAAGCCTTGACTAAATAATAAATAGTGTTAATATGAATATAAAGTCATATGAACAAGGATTCATTTAAGCGGTGATAAACCGCAGTTTTTTTAACATATGTATGAGTGGAGAATCATATGATGTTTGAATCAGATCAAATGTTTTGGAGGCTTAGACTATGTACGACTCAGTAGATAACAAGACCTATGTTCAGCCAGAAACTAATCATAATCATGAAAAGGAACATAAACATTCTCAGGCCCATGAACATGAACATGATCATGATCACGGCAAAATGCCTATTGTTTTTTATTTTATAGGTTTAGTCTTGGCAATTGTTGCTTTGATTCTACCAACTGAAACAGCTGGCAATATTAAAAACATTCTCTTTATTATTTCAACCATTTTGGCCGGATATCATGTTGCAATTTTAGAAGGATTTGGGCATACCTTAAAAGAGCTATTCCTGCACCAAAGATTTCGCCCTGATTCTCATTTGTTGATGGGACTTGCGGCTCTTGGAGCAATAATATTAGGTGAATATTGGGAAGGGGCTTTATTAATTCTAATTTTTGGTGGAGCTCACTTTTTAGAGAATTATGCAGAAGGTCGCAGTCAAAGAGAAATAACCAAATTGCTCGATCTAAATCCAACCTCAGCTAGACGTTATAAACCTGATGGAAGTATCGAGATTGTTGATGTTGATGATTTAAGAATTGATGACAGAGTCCAGGTTTTAAATGGTGATCAAGTACCAATTGATGGAGTTGTTTTAGAAGGTCAAACTACGATCAATGAAGCATCGATTAGTGGTGAAAGTATGCCCCAGGATAAAAAGCCTGGTGATCAGGTTTATGGTTCAACTATTAATGGTAGTGGCACTATTATTATTGAAGTTACTAAGGAAAGTAAAGATACTGTTTTTGGTCGGATTATGTCCTTAGTCGAAGAAAATCAAGGTAATCGAACTAGGGCAACAACTGTTATTGAAAAATATGAACCTTATTATGTTACTTTTGTTTTATTGGGTGTTATAGTCTTTATTCTCTTGATGCCAGTTCTAACAAATATGACTTTAGAAACCAGTTTCTATCGTGGTTTGTTAATTTTGGTCTCAGCTTCACCTTGTGCTTTAGCTGCGGCTACAGTGTCTGCAACTTTATCTGCGACATCAAGCTTTGCTAGACAAGGAGTTCTTTCCAGAGGAACTGTTTTTATTCAAGAATTAGCAAAAATTGATGCAATCGCTTTTGACAAAACTGGAACTTTGACTTTGGGTAAACCTCAAGTTACTAATACTTATTTTACAGAAGATATTGAGCAAGCAGCCTGGATTAATTTGCTTGTCTCTATGGAAAAACAAGCTAACCACCCACTTGCTAAGGCGATTGTAGATTATTTTGGAGAAGAAAATGGCGACATAGATTTATCTGTAGAAAATCAAGCAGGTAAAGGTGTAGCAACTGAATATAAAGGCACAAGATATCGAATTGGTAAGCCGTCAAGCTATAATAATATTAGTCCCGAAATTGTAGAAATAACAGAAGATTGGGAATCAAAAGGTAACACTGTTATTTATGCTAGTAGCGCGGAAGAGGTAAAAGTTGTTATTGCCTTGATGGATATACCGCAAACAGCAGCGATCAAAGCAATCGAGTACTTTAAGAGCCAAGATATTGAAACCCATATGATTTCTGGTGATGCTCAATTGACTGGTCAGGCAATTGGCGCTCAGTTAAAGATAGATCATGTTAGTGCTAATGTTTTACCAGATGAAAAATCTAATATAATTGCCGAATTACAAGCTCAGGGTAAGTCAGTTGCATTTGTTGGTGATGGTGTAAATGATGCACCTGTCCTTGTTAAATCAAATGTCGGGATTGCTATGGGAGATGGTACTGATGTAGCTTTAGAAGTAGCAGATTTAGCTCTAATGCAAAATAACTTATCTAATTTGGTTTATGCCCATAAAAAGGCTAGAAAAATGAACCGAGTAGTTTGGCAAAATATAGTTTTTTCTTTAGCTGTGGTTGTGATTTTAGTAATCATGGCACTAACAGGTTTTTCCAATATGACACTCTCTGTTATTTTTCATGAAGGCTCCACGATTGCAGTTATATTAAATGGTCTAAGGCTATTACTTAAATAATAATTAACAGTAAGCTTACTTAAGCATATTTTTGTAAAAGAGGCTATTTGTTACATTATTATTAGCAGAGATCAGTTATAATAAAAGTATAAAAATTAATAAATTATTTGGAACTGAAAAGTAAAGGAGTGTAATTATGAGTTTAAATTTAAAAGATTATGGTAATGATCCATTTGTAATGAATATTGAGGATGCAACAATTCAAAATGAAGATTTCAGATTAGCTTTATGGACAGGCGAACAACTTCAAGTAACCTTAATGTCAATTCCTGTAGATGGTGACATTGGTGGTGAAATCCATACAAAAGAAGATCAATTCTTAAGAATTGAGCAAGGCAAGGGTCGTGTAATCATGGGTGAGACCGAAGATAATATCACGTTTGAACAAGAAGTTGGCGATGATGATGTTATTATTATCCCAAAAGGTTTATTCCACAACGTAATTAATATTGGCGACGAACCTATGAAGATCTATTCAATTTATGGTCCTCCTCATCATGATCATGGTACTGTTCATGCAACACAAGAAATTGCTTTAGAAGAAGAGCATGATCACGATCATTAATTCAAATAAAATTATATAAATTGCCAGCCTTCCTAGCTTCTTTGCAAGGAAGGCTATTTTTTTGGAATAAATTAATAATTAAGTTTTCAAGAATCTAAAAATGATAATATAGAGGTAGATTATTTATTAATCTATTTTTGAATTTGAGTAAAATTTCTTAAATTATAGAAAGGTTAAGAAGAGCGTGGAGAATAAAAATATTTGTGTTTTTGGAGCTTCGGCAGAAGGACTTGAGCAAAATTTGGTAGATGCCGTCACATCCTTAGGACAATCATTAGGTGATGCTGGTTTTTCATTAGTATTTGGTGGTTTTGCTCGAGGTTTAATGGCTGCCACAGCTAAAGGATTTGAAAAATCCCAAGCAGAAATCATTGGTGTTATTGCTCAATCTTTGGCAGATCGTTTGGTTTACCCTGGCTGTACTTCGGTTATTGAAACTAAAGATTTAGATCAAAGAAAACAGAAAATGACCGAACTAGCTGCTGCTTTTCTAACCGTTCCGGGAGCGATTGGCACTTTAGACGAATTGTTTGGGGTTATGGCTCAGAAATTAATTGATGAAACAGCTAAGCCACTAATCATCTACAATTATAATGGTTTTTATGATCCTTTAATCAAGTGGCTGGATCAGCTACAAGCAATGGGCTATATCCATAAAAATCTAGAAGATATGATTTTTATCAGCGACAATCCACAAGAGATTTTAGAATACTTAAATAATTACTTGTAATTATTTAATGTTTTTATATTAAATTCATCTTCAGAGAGGTAAGCGCTATGAATTATTCAATTGAAGGGGGTTCGTTGCCCGTAGTTAGAATTTTTCTTAATCAAGGTGAGTCATTAGTTAGTGAAGCAGGTGGCAGAACCTGGGCACGCGGTCCTGTTAGAACCGAAACAGAATCAGGTGGTGGTTTTGGTAAAATGTTTGGCAGAATGATGTCAGGAGAAAGTTTGTTTTTGAGTACTTATACAGCTCAAGGTCCTTGTGAAATTGCTTTTGCATCTTCATTTCCAGGGAAAATAATACCTTATGAATTAGCACCTGGTCAAAGCATAATTGCACAAAAGTCGGCGTTCTTATGTGCTACTGCGGGAGTTGATCTTTCTATCTATTTTCAGAAAAAATTTGGTGCTGGTTTAGCTGGTGGAGAAGGATTTATCATGCAAAAGATTACTGGTCCAGGCTTAGCCTTCTTTGAAATTGATGGACACAGCGTGGAATACGATTTACAACCTGGCGAACAAATTGTTACAGACACAGGTGTAGTTGCCTTAATGGATACCACTTGTCAAATGGATGTACAAATGATTAGAGGTGTAAAAAATGTTCTATTTGGTGGTGAAGGATTATTTGATACCGTCGTCACTGGACCAGGCAAAGTACATCTTCAAACAATAACTTTAGGTGGCCTAGCAAAATTATTATCACCATTTATTGATAGGAAATAACAAATTTCTTAAATATTTTGACAAGTTTGAAGTGGTTCTAGTATCTAAACAAGAGTATTATTTACTGTGCTCTTGTTTTTTTATTTTCAGTAATATGTTCTGATCCATGATAAGATAAGTTTATCTCTGAGCATTAATATAGAAGGGAGCTTATAATGATTGAGCGAGGTTATGTAGCACCACATCCACCCATAATTTTACCAGAAGTTGGACGTGGTCAAGAAGCAACTATCCAAAATACAATTGATAGTATGAAGCGGCTGGCAACAGAAATTGCAGCAATCAAACCTGAACTTATCGTAATAACGAGTCCACATGCACCTCTTTACCGGGATGGTTTTTTTATTGCAACAACAAAAACTTCAAGTGGAAATTTACGTTCTTTTGGTGTAAGTGGTGTTGAGCTTGAAGTAAATAATGAACATGAACTTGCAACAAGTTTAGCGACAAAACTAACTGAGATTGGTATACCTGTTGGTTCACCCACAAGGGATTCCTTAGAACTTGATCATGGTACTTTGATCCCATTAAGATTTGTCCAAGAAAAATACACTGATTTTAAATTATTGCGTCTAGGAATTTCTGGCCTTTCTGCAGCAGATCATTATCGTGTTGGTCAAAAAATTAAAGAAGTCGTAGCAAAGCAGCGTTCAGTCTTTATAGCTTCAGGCGATCTTTCGCATGTCTTAACCGAGTCAGGCCCTTATGGCTACAAACCAGAAGGTCCACTTTTTGATCAAAAAATAGTAGATATTCTCAGCAATGCTGATTTTGCCGAATTACTGGCTATAACAGATGAGAAAATGGAACAAGCAGCCCAGTGCGGGACATCTTCTTTCCAGATGTTGGCCGGTGCTCTGGATGGACAAGAAGTTAAATCAGAACTTTATTCTTATGAGGGACCCTTTGGTGTTGGTTACAGTGTTTTGAGTTTTCTGCCAGGTCCAAAAAATCAAAAACGTAACTTCTTAGCAACGTCAGAGCAAATGAATACGGAACAAGTGACAAAAGCAGCTAATCCATATCTTGAACTTGCCTGGCAGACAATCGATACTTATATCAATGAGGATAAAATAATTGATCTACCACAAAATTTGCCTAGTGAAATGTTAGAAGAGCGAGCAGGAGTTTTTGTTACACTCTATAAAAGAAATAAACTAAGAGGCTGTATTGGTACGATAGAGCCTACTACTAATTCAATTGCAGAGGAAATCATTAATAATGCTATTGCTGCTGCAACCAGGGATCCTCGTTTTCCTGCAGTTGAGTCATTTGAACTGGCTGAACTTGTAGTTAGTGTCGATGTTTTAGCAGAAGCAGAACCCATTACCAGTCTATCTGAATTGGATCCGGATAATTATGGTGTGATTGTTAGTAAAGGCCATAGACGTGGTTTGTTGTTGCCTAAACTAGAAGGTATTAATGATGCTACTACTCAGGTTGAAATTGCTTTACAAAAAGCAGGTATAGCTGCTGATGAAAATTATAGCTTAGAACGATTTAAGGTTGTTAGACATGAATAAAGTAATTACATGTGATCTTTGTCCGCGTTTCTGCAGATTGGCAGAAAATCAAACAGGTTTTTGTAAAGCTCGCCAAAATATAGATGGTAAGATTAAATCATTGACTTATGGTAAATGGCTATCCATTGCTTTGGATCCAATTGAGAAAAAACCATTAGCTTATTTTAAGCAAGGATCAATGATTCTGTCTGTTGGCACCTTCGGTTGTAATATGACTTGTCCTTTTTGTCAAAATCATCAGCTAGCTCGTGCTTCGGTTGACGATTTTCCATCTAAATCTCTTTCTCCAGACGAACTAGTTGAACAAGCTTTAGATCTTAAAACTATAGGGAATATTGGTATAGCTTTCACCTACAATGAGCCCTTAATAAATTTTGAATATATTAGAGATACGGCCAAGTTAGCACGACAAGCTAATTTAGAAACGGTCGTTGTTACTTCGGGACAAATTAATAAACCTTATCTAGAAGAATTATTGCCCTTGATTTCTGCTTGGAATATAGATTTGAAAAGCTTTTCAGAAGCAGGATATCAGCGTTTAGGTGGAGATTTTAAGACAACGTTAGAGACAATTCGTCTTGCAGCAGAGGTAGCGCATGTTGAAATTACTACTTTAGTTGTACCAAAAATTTCTGATGATCTAGCTGAATTCAAACAACAGGTAGATTTTATAGCCCAAATTGAGCCTGAGATACCGCTTCATTTGACCCGCTATTTTCCTTATTATAAATATAATGAACCACCGACTAGTATTTCCTTATTACAAGAGATGGCAAAACTAGCTAGAAAAAAATTAAATAGAGTAAAAATAGGGAATATTTAAACCTGGTTGCAATATTCTAAACGCAAGAAAATCAAATTGGTTAGCTTGCTTTATTCATACAACAATAGTTCATCTACGTCTAAAATTTTTATCTTTTGATTAGACAATTGTTTGATCAAACCTGCATCTTCTAATTCTTTAAACTTGCGACTAATTGTTTCTGGAGTTGTGCCTAAATAAGATGCAATGTCCTTTTTGCTCATAGAAAGTGTAACAATAGGTGTAGGGTTATTAGGATCTTCAATTAACTCAACAAGGTGGAAAATTAAGCGATTGGTCGCACTTGTGGTTGTGATACTAGTTGTTTGATTTTCTGATTGACTTAATCTCTTTGCCATTTCTGCTAAAATTTCCAGAGAAATCTGAGGATGTTCTTTTAATACTTCCTCGAAATCTTTTTGATGAATTAAACAAATTTCTGTTTTCGTCATTGCTTGAGCAAAATTATTTTGAGCTTGACCTGGATTAAAAAGTCTTTGTTCACCAACAAAATCACCAGGACCTAAAATCCTAATGAGTTGTTCTTTGCCGGATTCGCTTACTTGGAAAAGGCGAACTTTGCCTTTATGAACAATAAAGAGAGTATCCTTTTTTTCTGCAGCTTGAAATAAGTATTCACCACTTTGAAATGTTTTTTGTGAAAGCTTTTCACTTATTTTAGCCATTGAGTCTTGATCTAAATGATTAAAAATTGGAACTAATGAAATACATGATTCATGGTTTTGGTTTTGCTTTATTTCACTCATAAAAATTTCCTACTCAATTTTACAATTAAAATGGAAGATTTCTCTTCCATTTATTTCGTATATAGATCATCTACTTTTTTCAGCATTTTATATGTTGCGGCAAAGGTTTCACATGCATCTTCTGGTATGGCATAATTATTTGTAGCCTCTCTCAACGCTTCAAATTCTTGAGCAAAATCATTATTGTTAGCTAGTCTTTTTTCTTCTAGATCCAGATAAATGTTTCTAACTTTGATAACTTCTGGAAAATCATCTCCATGAACTTTGGCTACTGTCTTTGTATATAATTCCAAAATATCTTGATTTTCTTTTAAAAAATTATTTACCGTCATTTTATTCTACCTTACTTTTGATTTTAATACTTTAAAGCCTACTGTGTTAATTGCTTTTTCAATTTCTTCTATATTTGTTTTTTCTTGATCAAAATTAAGCTTAGCTTTTGAGGCATTAAACAATACTTTTACAGAGTCTTTTTCAACACCTTCAACTGATTTAATAGCCGCTTCAATTTTTTGCATACAAGAAGGACAGGCTAATGTTTCTAAATTAATAACTGCTTTTGACATCAAGTTTCTCCTTTTAAATTATTTTGTACATTCTATTTTAGAAAGAATAAATTAATACGCATTGATCTAAATCAAGTTTCTTAAAATTTTGGTTTATATCTTAATAGTCTCATACCGTTTAAAATTACAGCTAAGATTGAGCCTTCATGAACTAACATACCAATTGACATATTCATCCAATCTGAAAAGAGTAGAGCGGACAAGAGAATAATAACAACACCAACTGCTATGATAATGTTTTGGATCATATTATTTGAGATTGTTTTAGTGATGGCGAGAGCATCTGGCAGTTTGGAAAAATCAGAATTGATCATGACAACATCTGAAGTTTCAATAGCAACATCTGTACCAGAGCCCATGGCAATACCAATATTAGCGCTAGCCAAAGAAGGTGAGTCATTAACTCCATCACCAACAAAAGCCACAATTTTTCCTTGCTCTTGCAAGTTAGTAATATAAGCTGATTTTTCTTCTGGTAACAAGTTTCCATATGCTTTTGTCAGACCTAATTCTTTTGCAATCAAATCGACTGTACCTTGATTGTCACCAGAAAGTACGATCAGATCTTCGACTCCAAATTTTTTGATTTTGACTAAATCCTTTTTTACACCTGGACGAATTTGATCTCTAATTCCTAGGATGATTTGTACTTGTTGATTAATTGCCATCAGCACTAATGAATTTCCTCTTTGTTCGTAATTGCTGATATCTGCTTTTATTTCATCAGTTAGAATTACATTGTTTGCTTCTAATAAGGTAGGATTACCAACGACAACTTCATGGCCGTCAATTGTTGCAACAATACCTCCGCCTTTAATAACTTCGGTT
The DNA here is from genome assembly GCA_012518845.1 of Clostridiaceae bacterium. Lineage (GTDB taxonomy): Bacteria > Bacillota > Clostridia > Saccharofermentanales > DTU023 > UBA5436. The sequence goes on along the minus strand of JAAYRJ010000158.1, from coordinate 35,709 downwards.
GAATCTATATTTACTTTTTGCTTGACATCTATATCTTTTAGGATGGCTTTAGCAAGTGGATGATCAGATTCACTTTCAATCGAGTGCAAATAGACTAAAGCTCTATTAATATCTTTAGTATAGTACTTTTTCTCGGCAACTTCTGGATTACCTACAGTTAAAGTCCCTGTTTTATCAAAGAGGATGCTATCAACTTTTGCAAAATCATTGATTATTTCCGAACCCTTCAGGAGTACTCCATGTTTGGCACTATTGCCGATCCCAGCAACATTAGAAACAGGAACACCAATTACTAGAGCACCTGGACACCCAAGTACTAAAATTGTAATCGAAAGCTCAATATCTTTTGTAAATAGCCATACTACAAAAGCCATTACAAGCACAAAGGGGGTGTAATATTTTGCAAATTTATCAATAAAACGTTCTGTACTAGATTTGGAATCTTGTGCCTCTTCAACCAGTTCGATAATTTTACCAAAAGTAGTATCTTCACCAACTTTTTCCGCTTCGATTTGAATAGTACCATTTTCCAAAATTGTACCGGCATAAACATTTTTACCTAGATCTTTGTTAACAGGTTTAGATTCACCGGTTATGGAAGCTTCGTTAGCATAGCCGTTACCATCTACAACTTTTCCATCGACTGGAACTTTAGCACCAGTCTTAACCAGTAAGATGTTACCAATCTCAACTTCATCGATGTCTACTTCTATAAATTCATCATCTTTTTTTAATAAGGCTGTATCGGGCGCCATTTCTGTTAATTTTTTAATGGCTGATCTGGTTTTATTTAAGGTTCTTTGTTCAAGATAAGAACCAAATAAGAACAAAAATGTCACAATAGCAGATTCTTCATAATTCTGAATAATGAACGCACCTAGAACCGCAATAGTTACTAAAAGATCAATTGATATAACTTTAAACCTTAAGGCTTGGAAGGCTTGTATTGCTATAGGCAATGCTCCAATCAGTGAAGCAATGATAAAGCTGATATTAAATATTAATTCCGAACCAAAGACAAAATTGGCAAAAAAACCAATTGCAATTAAGATACCGGAGATTGCTGTAATTTTATTTTTGTTAGCTAAAATTAAAGGTTGCATCTCAAACTCCTTTTCTGATTTTGGATTTTGTTGATGTGAGTTTAACTTTAATAGCTTGATTAAACATTGATTTGAATCAACTTTGCGAAAAAATTATCGAAATAATCAATTTCTTGATCAAAAATAAAAACTGACGACACAAAAGTATTTTTAATGCTATGATAGTGAAGCAATATTCAGAGTAGATCATCAGCGTTAAGTGATTAGGGATGGGACGTTGCCCTAATACGAAAATAATAATATTGCGGTTGGTGATCGCGTTCACTGCTTAAGGATAATCCTCTTAAGTAGTACATGAAGGAGGATCATATGAATGAATTGCAATTGTCTACCAGGCAAAAAGTTATTGCCTTGGTTCTTTTTATTTTCAGCATTGTTGCTGTACTTTATCCAACCAGACCAGCAGCATATACAGGCTATATCGTGGCTTTAGTACTTATCTTTTTAATAGGGATGCAAACTAATAAAAAAATTGGGACATTGGCAGGTGTTTTTTCTATTTCGATAGGGTTTATTTTACGTTATTATATCCCGCTTGAAGTAAGTGAGAGCATGATTGAGGCTACAGAAAAATACAATGCTTTTCTCAGTAAGTTTTTTTGGCTGTTAATTATTGGAGGTTTAGTAATAGGTTTACTTGCTGGAGCGATTGGTGAAATCTTAGCCGAAGATAGATTAAAACCAATAACTACAAAACGTTTGACCATGATGGCAATTTTAGTTGCCTTATCAGTCATTATTAATACACTACGCATTGGCTCTGTAAGTTTTGGCGGTTTCCCAATTATATATGCTGGTTATTTTTTAGGTCCCATTAACGGCTTTATCGTTGGTGCTGTGGCAGATATATTAGGCTTTATTGTCAGACCATCATCTTTCGCCTTTAATCCATTATTTACTTTAACCTCGGCTTTAACAGGTTTAATTCCAGTTATAGTAACAAGATTATTAGGTGAAGAATATCCAAAACTTAGTTTTGTCAAAGTTTTGATCGGGGTTTATGTTGGACAGTTTATTACTTCTGTATTTCTAGCGCCACTTTTCCAAATGATTTTGTTTGGTCAAGGATTTTGGGTGTTGGTTGGTAGGGCAGCCATTAAACAAGCTCTTTCTGGTCCATTATATGCCTTTTTAGTTGTTGCAATTAGCAACTCTGTTTCTAAAGTGATAAAATTAGATTCAGTAAAATCTCAATAAATTAAAAGAGTTTAATAAAACAATCCAGATAACAAAATGTTAAAATCATGCCCACAATTTCGCAACATTTTGTGGGCATATCTTCATTAATAAATCATCATAAATTTGGAGTAATTCTATGAAAATAAAATTCTTAACTATTTTTTGGTTATTACTTGCTATTTTAAGTTTTCTTTATGGTGTATTGATTGCAGGTATTAGGTCGGGTACAAAATTTTTTCTTATCTGGTTTTTAATAGGAATTATCTTTTTATCATTTGCTTTAGTTGTTCATTTTCAAGTGTGGGCTACTATTTCCAAGACGCTCAAGTTCATCTTTTTAGGTCTAGTTATTATTGTTTCTGGTTTTATGATTTTTACACTTGCAAATATATTTACTCATTTTAATGATCAAGCTAAACCTCAGTTAGATTATATAATTGTGCTTGGTGCCCAGGTTAAGAATAATGCTCCTAGCAAAGTGTTAAAGTTTCGTTTGGATCAGAGTATTGATTATTTATACCAAAATCCAGCAACTAAATGTATAGTTTCTGGTGGTCAGGGCGAAAATGAAACACAAGCAGAAGCTATTGTAATGCAAGCTTATTTAATTAAACATGGTATTTCGCAGGAGAGAATTATTCTAGAAAGTACTTCGATCAGTACCAAAGAAAATCTGGAAAACAGTTATAAATTAATAGAAGAATCCAGTTCTATAGGCATTGTTACAAATGATTTTCATGTGTTTAGAGCTTTGAAAATTGCCGATCATTTAGACATGGAAAATGTTTACGGGCTGGCTGCTAAATCTACAGTATTTTATTTACCAAATAATCTCTTAAGAGAATGTTTGGCCTATTTTAAATTTCTTATATTTTAGTTGTGGTTAAGCTTGTTAAGAAAAATGAATGGGAACAAACTATTAAAGTACATATAACATAGTTAATGTATGATATATTCATAGAAATAATGATGAGGGTTAGTTATGCAAGATAAAGAAAAAAGACTTAAACAACAAATGCAATTTGCCTTGGAAATAGATAAAGCAAAGAATGTTTTTAGGCAAACGCATTTGTCTGGATATGGAAGAAAAGAAAATGTTGCAGAACATTCATGGCATATTGCTTTAATGGCCTATACCTTAAAAGAATATTCGAATGAGGAAATTGATGTTGCCAAAGTAATAGTTATGTGTCTATTACATGATGTGGTCGAAATAATTGCTGGCGACACATATGCATATGACACAGAAAATAAGGAATCACAAGCTGCAAGGGAAGATGAAGCTAAAGAAGTGTTGTTCTCATTATTGCCCGAGGATCAAAAACAGGAATTTATCGCACTTTTTGATGAATTTAATGCCGAAGAAACAGCCGAGGCAAAGTTTGCCAGGGCTATGGATAATATTCAGCCAATTGTCTTAAATAATAGTAATGGTGGACAGGATTGGATTAGCCATAAAGTTCAAAAAAATCAAGTTCTCAAACGTCAAGAAATTACAAAAGCTGGTTCTAAAGTTCTTTATGATTATGCAATGAAGATTGTTGATGAACATACAGAACGTGGTAATTTAATAGAATAGTACTTGTGAAAATATTTTGCTTGTTGTGTCGCTAGTCAAGAGATGTAAATAGTTTATCAACATTAATAAAAAAATCCTGATGTTCCAAATAGTTTCATCAGGATTTTCTAATAATTTTAAGCTATAAAACTAATCAATTATTTTTTTGTCTTTTTTGTAGTTGTTTTCTTTGCCGCTGTCTTTTTAGGTGCAGCTTTTTTTGTTGCAGGCTTTTTATCTAAAGGAATGATATTGTATGCTTCCTCTTCGCCCTTAACTTCGATTAAATAATCTTGTGCTTGTCTTTTCGTTAATTCTCTAATTTCCGTATTAGCATATTTTGAAGAATGTCCACCCTTACCAACTACTAAATATGAACGAGGTGATTTTGTTTTATATAAAATTTCTTCAAATCCTTCTGGATCGCCAAAATAGCCAACGGAGTTATGAGCAATTGCTTCTAGTTTTACACCAAAATCTGTTTGTTCCATAATTTTCTCCTTTAATGTTATTTGAAAGATTAATAACCTTTACTATAACACCTTATATAAGATTCTCATTTTGTTTAAGTTAAGATGATTTTTTTGTAAAAAAGGCTACAAAATCAACTGTTATCTCAATTCTTTCAAAACAAATGAACAATGAATTTCTAAAATAACTATGAAAATGACGATTTTTGTAATAACAAAATTGTTAAAAACCTAAGCTGTTTTCTAATTCGAAAGCCCATTCGCCTCTAGTTAGAATGGGAATTTCTATTCCATCATTTCTGACACCCAGAATATTTAAATTTTCACTACCTATCATAAAATCTACATGAATCATAGAATGATTAGCACCAAGTTTTTCTTTTTCAGCTTCTGATAAGTTTTCGCCATTAACAATAGTTTCTGCATAAGATTGGCCAAGGGCAAAATGACATGAAGCATTTTCATCAAATAAGGTCGATCTAAACAATGTATTAGTTTTAGATATAGGGGAGGAATTGGGCACAATTGCAACTTCACCCAAACGTGTTGAATTTTCATCTGTTTCAAATAAAGTTTCTAAAACGTCATGATTCTCGTTTGCATTGAAATTAACGACTTTGCCATCTTTAAATTCAAAAGTAAACTCTTCTATCATTTTTCCCATTATAGATAAAGGTTTGGTTGAAGTAACGTAGCCGTCAACTTTTTGCATATGTGGAGTAGTAAAAATTTCTTCGGTTGGCATATTTGCCATGTATTGTACTCCATTAGGTGTTGTCGAAGAACCGCCAATCCATCTATGTTTATCCGCTAAATATACTTTTAGCTTTGTACCTGGTCCGTTGTATTGCAAATATTCAAAATTTTGTTCGTTTAGCCAGTTTTCATATGATTTTAATTTTTGATTATGTTGTAGCCAATTCTCCACTGGATCATTTTCATCAATGTGGCAGCTAAGAAAAATTAATTCCCATAATTTATCTACAGCTTTTTTCTCCGGCAAATCAGGGAAAAGCAAGTTTGCCCAATAAGGAGAAGCGGTTGCAGCAACAACCCATTTAATATTGCCTTTATCCATATATTTTTGTAATGGCTTTCTTGCTATAGCATTTGCTTGTTGAGCGACTTTTAGATTTTCCTGTTTTATCTTTGAAAAATAATCAGGATATGCTGAGCTAATTGACATTCGATGATACTCTTTTTCCATTAAAGCAATCGCATAATCAGTCTTAAAATTTTCAACAGTTCCTAAGGAATGAAGGCTAGCTTTTTCATAAGCAATTCGACTTAGTTCTTTATCATCTATTTTGACAATTACATCATTTGCTCCATGTTCCCACAAAATGTTTGATATTAAGCGAACAAGTGGTAAAGAATTAACATCTGTGTTGATAATAATATTATCGTTTTCTTTAACATTTATCCCTACTTTAGCAATTGCTTTTGCATATTTTTCTAGATAATTATCTTTGCTCATTATATTAACTCCTGCTTTTTTTCAAGATTTAAGAATCAATGAAATTTTTTGTAATTATAACATTTGTAGATTTTATCATCAGTTTTCTATCTCTCAAAAATTGATCCAGTTAGAGTAATACTTGAATAATCACAAACTCTTGAAATATGATGTTATACTTTTATAAACATTATTAACTTTTATATCCTGATTTAATATAGTAGAAATCTTAGTAGAAGGGAATAACAAAGTGTCAGACGAACTCAAAAGAGATGCAGCTTTGTGGATTTCAACAACTGGTTTACGCCATTGGCGAGGCGAAGATGCTAAAATTTATAATAGAACTGAATCAACACCATACAAGGGATTAGATAAACTTTTTGAAGAGTATAAAGTTTATGAAAATGATGCTTTTGTTGATTTTGGTGCAGGAAGAGGAAGAACAAGCTTCTATGTCCATGATGAATTTGGTATTGATGTTTCGGGTGTAGAACTTCATGAACTAACATTTGATGAGTTAATGAAAAATGAAGAGCGATATCTAAGAAATAAAGGATTAACTTCTTCCAATTTATATTTTGAATTTGGTTATGCTGAAAATTATAAAATACAGCCTCAAGATACTATTTTTTATTTTTTTAATCCCTTTGCTTCATCAATATTTCAAGAAGTTGTAGAGAACATTCAAAATTCTCTCGAAAAAAATCCTAGGATGGCAGACTTGATTTTATATTATCCAGAAAATTCGTTTAAACGAATTATGAAAAAAACAAAATTTAAACGAATTAAAACTGTACGTTTGCCATGGAAAAAAGATCCAAAAAAGAAATTTATAATATATCGCTATGATCCTGACAATTATTCTGATGAGCTGGCAGAATAATAAATGTACTTTCTGTGGCTGTTTTTGTTTTTTCTAACAATTTTAATAATTTTATTGTGGTTTTTGAGATAACTATTTAATAAATTTTTAATATTATTGTAGATCATTTGCAGAAAACCATGTTTGCGAAAATGAGATGAATAATGTATTATTTATTCACTGTAGGGCAAGGAGATTTTTCCGTTTCCTTTTATCTACTTTTGATTAAATTTAATTCGTTTTTTTATATAGATTTTCGAGGTAATCATTTCATGGGATTAGGAATGAACATGGGCATTGATTTAGGTACATCAAGTGTCCTCATTTATGTTCGCGGCAAAGGTATTGTGCTGCAAGAACCATCAGTTGTGGCAATTAATTCGCGCTCAGGTAAAGTGTTAGCAGTAGGAGAAAGTGCAGCTTTAATGTTAGGTAGAACACCAGAAAATGTTGAAGCAGTTAGGCCACTTAAAGATGGAGTTATTTCAGATTATAAAGTAACAGAAGTTATGTTACGTGCATTTATTAGTAAAGTATCAACAGGATTTTTGGCTAGATATTTTAAACCTTCAATTGTAGTTTGTGTGCCAACAGTAATTACACAAGTTGAACAAAGAGCTGTAGAAGATGCATGTCGCCATGCTGGTGCAAAAGAAGTGTATCTAATTAGAGAACCTATTGCAGCAGCAATTGGTTCTGGCATTGATATCACACAGGCAAATGGATCAATGGTTGTTGATATCGGTGGTGGTACAACAGATATTGCTGTTATTTCAATGTGTCAGCCAGTCGTACATGATTCATTAAAAATTGCTGGTAATGCTTTTGATCAAGCAATAATTAAATATGTTCGTCGCAAACATAATATTTTGATAGGTGAACAAACAGCTGAGGATCTTAAGATAAATATTGGTTGTGCTTATCCAAGAGAACAAGAATTAAGCATGGAAGTGAGAGGACGTAATTTAATAACAGGTATGCCTGCAACTTTGACCCTAACGTCAACAGAAATGTTAGAGGCTTTGGAGGAACCGATCAATCAAATTTATGATGGTGTACACAGTGTTTTGGAGCGTACGCCGCCAGAGCTTATGGCTGATATTTCCCAAAGAGGCATTATGATGAGTGGAGGAGGAGCTTTGCTATACGGTATAGATCGTATGCTAGAAGCTAAAGTAGGTGTTGAAATAACTATCGCAGAAGATCCAATTTCTTGTGTTGCAGTAGGAACAGGTCTGGCTTTAAATATTATGGATAAATTTGATGCTATTAGTGGATAATTAGAGCCATTAATAGCATTTAATTTAACGATTTCTTAGAAATCCACTTGACCAAATTGGTAAAAAAGTTTACCATCAGTTTGTTCTGAGGGATAGATTCCTAATTTTCATTTATAAATCACTTCAAAATAAATACAATTTAATAAAAATATCGACAAAGAGGAGAAGTTTATGTCGTCATCTATGCTCAAGGGCAAAACGAAGAGTGATCTCATTGAGATTGCACATCTATCAGGTATATTAACTACGAAAGAAACAAATCGTATGACTAAAGCTCAAATTTTAGAAGTTTTAGAAAATGCGAATCAGGCTCATCAAGATCAACAAGAAGCTGAAGAAAAAGAAAAGCAAGAGCCTAAGCCAAAATCATCAGATACTAAAAAGCGGCAAGCAACCAAAAAAACATCTACCAAAAAAACGGGCTCTGCAGCTAAAACAACAAAACAAGATAATTCTGATGAATCTAAACAAATGGAGTTAGCTGATCTAGAAGAAAAATCTGAAGCAAAAGATGATGAAACTTTAGAAGATAAGACTGAATCAAAAACTACTCGGACAACATCAACCCAAAAACGCACTTCCAAAACACAAAAAAAAGAAGAATCAGAATCTAAAGAAGATACAGATAAATCTACTAAAGACAAAGAATCTAAACCAAAATCTCGTACCAAAAAATCTAAAGCGACCGAAAAGAAAATTATTGATTTAACTGGAAACGAAACGGATAAGGACAAATCTGAGTCTGAACAGTCTGATTCTCAAAACTCCCAAGATAATAATGAAAAACAAGAAGAACAAGAAATTGTTCAAGGTATCTTAGAGATAATGCCTGATAATTATGGTTTTCTAAGGGTTGAGAATTATCTACAAAGTAATCGTGATTTTTATGTGCCACCACAATTTATTAGACGTTTCAATTTAAGAAATGGTGATAAAATCGAAGGTCCAGCAAAATTACAAAAAGATTCAGAAAAATATAGGGCTATAAGCTATATCAATTTGGTTAATGATTTGCCACCAGAGCAAATGAATAGAAGACCTCAATTTGATCGATTGACACCAATCTATCCAGATGAAAAATATAAACTAGAGACACATCAAAAAGAATTAGCAACTAGGATGATTGACTTAATTTCACCAATTGGCAAAGGTCAAAGAGGCATGATTGTCTCACCTCCAAAAGCAGGTAAAACCGTTCTTTTGAAAAAAATAGCAAATGCGATTAGTATTAACAATCCAGATTCTAAACTTTTTGTCTTGTTAATAGATGAAAGACCAGAAGAAGTAACAGATATGCAACGATCCATAGATGGTGAAGTTGTATATTCTACTTTTGATAAAACTCCAGAAAATCATGTTAAAGTTACGGAGTTGGTTTTAGAAAGAGCAATGCGGCTAGTGGAATTGAACCATGATGTGGTTATTTTATTAGATAGCATTACACGGATGTCTAGAGCTTATAATTTAACAATTAATCCAACTGGTAGAACTTTATCTGGAGGGCTTGACCCAGGAGCTCTTCATGGTCCTAAACGTTTTTTTGGGGCGGCGAGGAATATCGAAAATGGCGGTAGTTTGACAATTATTGCCACAGCTTTGATCGATACCGGTTCAAGAATGGATGAAGTTATTTTTGAAGAGTTTAAAGGCACTGGTAATATGGAAGTGGTTCTAGATCGCAAATTGGCAGAAAAGCGTGTTTTCCCAGCAATTGACCTTAACAAGTCAAGCACAAGACGTGAAGATTTACTAATGTCAAAAGAAGAACTAAATACAGTATGGGCAATGCGCAAAGCCTTTTCTGGTTCAGAAACTTTATCGGTAACAGAAACGATGATTAATTTATTACTTAAAACAAAATCAAATGATCAATTTGCAAATTCAATCAGTATATCACTTAAAGATCAAGATTTATTTGAAGCGATGCGTGGTAGTCCAGTTCCTGCTTCAAATTCAAATAATGTTAACGGAGTGGATAATAAGGTGAATGGTAACAGATAAGATTTATCTGAGTTAGTTTTTATATTAGAAAATAAAAAACAGATTGAATTTTACAATCTGTTTTTTAAAATTAGTTATCGATTATTATTAAAATAATATAATTACTACTTAGTAAGTAAATAAAGAACTATAGTTAGTATTGCAAACAGCACAGCGAAAACTGCTGTCAAACGTTTTTGAAGTTGTTCTTTAGTTCTGGATTGACTATTGCCAAAAAACGTATCTGAACCACCTTCGATAGAACTACCCAAACCTTGAGAGTTCCCTTCTTGTGAAATAACTAAAATTATTAAAACTACTGCTACGATAATTGTAAGGACAGAAATTACGATTGCTAATGTACCCATCTAATACTCCTATTTACCATGTATTTATTAATTTATGTTTATTAAACAAAATTTTGCACGTTGTTCATTATACGCATAAAAAATATTCCATGCAAGTCAGTAATTAAAAATTTGGCTTTACATTTAGTGTATTAGCACATATAATACAAGAAATACAATGAATGAGATCTAATTATTGTCAAAAGATGGAGTAAAATCGTGATTATCAAAGTTGATTTAATATCTGAAGTTCCAATTTATCAGCAAATACGCGACCAAATTGTCGTAGGTATTGCAAATGGGAAATTAGAGCCTGGGGAACGCTTGCCATCTGTAAGACAGTTGGCAGATGACTTAGGGATTAATCATATGACCGTTAACAAAGCTTATACTCTGCTTAAACAAGAAGGTATGTTAGTTAGCAATAGAAGAGAGGGTACAAAAGTCGCTGAACAACCTTTAATAGAATTATCCGATGACTATTGGCAAAGGCTTGAAGTAATTTTATCCGAGGGTTTGTCAAAAACTAAAAACATAAAAAAGTTTCGTGAAAAAATTTTGAATATCTTAAAGCAAATAGGAGGCTAAACCAATATGAATATTTTACAAATAATCTTTTCTTTAATTTCTCTTCTTTTTACTATCATTTTTCTAGGTTTATTTCGTTATAACAATTTTAGCATTGCACAGATTACATTTTCAGAGGAACATGCCCAGCACATTGAAACAAAAAAATTAGTAAGACGCATTCGTTGGCAGATGATTTTACTAGGAATTGTTTTCTTTCTTTTAAGTTTTTTAGGTTCACTCGATTTGATCAAACCTTGGGTTGACTTTTTTACTCTGGCAATATTTTTTGTATATTTATTCTTAGTCTGGTATTTGCTGACAAACGGACAGAAAAAGCTAGTAGAATTAAAGAAAAAGAATCAATGGCAATATGAGCCAGAAACTTCTGTTTCTGCCGATCTTAAAGCTACACGTGAAAGAGGTAAAGCTGCTCCATCAGGAGTCTATGCTTGGCTGATTTGGTTATTAAGTTTTTTGCCTTTGTTGTTTTTGTTCTTTGACAATCAACAATCATCTGAACTATGGCCAATGTTAGTTATAATGCCTTTAATATTAATAATTATTCCAATTGTTTATCCTAATTCTATTAAGCGTCGTCAACATGTTTTATTCGATGACTCCAACTTGAATCAAACTTATGCGGCTAAAATGGAAAAATTAGAGGGTAGAAGTTTCTTATTAATTCAATTAATTACTACTATTTTCTTTATAGTTACTGCGTTTAATCTCTACTTTTTTCCGTATCAATCAACTTATTTTATAGTTTCAGTTGTGATTTTTCTAATAGCAATTAGCATAGTAATCTTTGTTACTCAAACTAAACGTAGAAAAATTGAAGATGAATTAAATATTAGTGAAATAACACATTTAAGAGAAGGAGCACCCTATAAATGGGGATTTTATAACAATCCGCATGATTGCCGCATTTTTGTCCCAAAACAATTAGGTGGCATGGGCACGACTATCAATGTTGGGCAACCTCTTGGTAAAGCAATTGCATTTGGTGTATTGATCATACTTATTGCAGCTGTTATTCTCATACTTACCGTAACTTTGATTGACTTTGAGATCCAGCTTGATCAAAATCTAGAAATAAAAATTCCTTTTTATGGATATAGTATCTCACCTAATGATGTAGCTGAAATTAGAATTACTTCAGAACCTCTGAATGGAGTGCGGATAAATGGGGTAGGTGGAATTAATAGAGCTTTTGGTCAATTCGATTTTGAAGACTATGGTTCAACTCGCGCTTATTTAAATAATGAAATTGATGAAAAAATAATAATAGAACTAGCAGATACAGATAAATTTTCTTACCTCATTTTTAATAAAAAAAGTAAAGCAGAAACTCTTAAATTATTTGATGACTTAGAAGAATGGGTGGCAAGCACTGAATAATAGTAATTGTTTGATAAATGCAATAAAGACGGTAGCAAACACTTTTACTATTGATTTATTTTGAAAGACTTAATCCTTGATAATAGATACATGGAACAGGAATTTACTTTTTAAATTGCAATTAATAACATTTTTTAAAACTGGGTTGACTTTATTTTTTTGCTCTGCTACTATAATCAGGCACTTAAGAAAAGTTTGACTTGGCGCAGTAGTTCAGTTGGTTAGAATGCCAGCCTGTCACGCTGGAGGTCGAGGGTTCGAGCCCCTTCTGCGTCGCCATAATCGGTCGCTTCACCGAGTGACCGATTATTGTTTTAAGCCTGGTTAGCTCAGTCGGTAGAGCAGGGGACTGAAAATCCCCGTGTCGTTGGTTCGATTCCGACACCAGGCACCATTAATGGGAGTTTAGCTCAGCCGGGAGAGCACCTGCCTTACAAGCAGGGGGTCACAGGTTCAAGTCCTGTAACTCCCACCAACACGAAAACCCTTGATGCATCAGTGTTTCAAGGGTTTTGTTTTTTGAAAATTAAGTTTTGATTCAGAATTTTTATACAATTCTTACACAATTTATCTAAAAATAATTTTACTTATTATTTTCACAATTTGTAACAAATGACAACAAATCTTCTATTTAACATAAAACTAATACAAAATACGATATAATGATTAATCGCAGTTAGTAATTCGCAATTGATTTGTTGTGGATAAATTTATATATAACATTAAGGAACAATTATGACAAATTTAGTAGGAATGCTTAGACAAAAAGGCAGAAACGGGATTGTTGAACTCGATCGTAAAGATGAAGAGATAGGTAATCAGATTTTTATTCCTAGAAAACTTTTAAATGGTGCTCCTTTCAATATGAAAGTTGTTGCAAAATTTAAAGGTATTGATACTAAAGGCACGGCTTATGGTGAAATAACAGAAGTATTAGGTGAAGAAGATAATCCAGATACTGCGATTTTGGCAATTATGAGATATTATAATTTGCCTCAAAAGTTTCCTGACAAAGTTATTAGAGAGGCTGAAAGCTTTGGCAAAGAGATTTCACAAACAGAAATTGCAGATGAATTAAGCAAGGGCAGGGTCGATTTACGTGATCTATTAACAATAACGATTGATGGTGAAGATGCAAAAGATTTAGATGATGCAATAGATATAGAAAAACTTTCTAATGGAAATTTTAGATTATATGTACATATTGCTGATGTGAGTCATTACGTTAGAGAAAATAGTTCTTTAGATAAAGAGGCCAAAAAACGTGGTAATAGTGTTTATTTAGTAGATCGAGTAATACCTATGTATCCTCCTCAATTATCTAATGGGATTTGTAGTTTAAACCCTAATCAGGATCGCTTTGCTATTACAGCCGATATGGAAATTAACTCTCAAGGTAAAACTGTAGGCGGCAAGCTGTATCCATCAATAATTAAAAGTAAACTTAGGACATCATATCTTGAAACCCAAGCTATTTTAGATGGTGAGTCTGCTGATTCTGATAGGCCTAAATGGTTTACTGAAAAAATATTTTTAATGCAGGAACTAACTGATATCTTGCAAAATATGCGTGAAAGACGTGGGGCTTTGCAATTCGAATTCCCAGAAACAAAAATTGAATTAGATGCTAAAGGCAACCCAATCAAAATCTATCCAGAACCAGATCTATATACTAACCATTTGATAGAATCGTTTATGATTGCAGCCAATGAATTCACAGCCGAGTTAGCTACAAAGAAAAAAATACCTGTTCTTTATCGAGTGCATGAATTGCCTGACACAGAAAAACTATTAAATTTTCAAAGATTGGCTAAACGTTTTAATATCAAAGTGAGGATTAGCGAGGAACCAAAACCAATTGAATTGGCAGAGGCCATTTTACAAATGAAAGATGAGCCATATGGACAAACATTATCTGCTCTTTTATTAAGATCACTTGCCAAAGCACGTTATACAGAAAAAAATCTAGGACATTTTGGCTTAGCTTCTAAAAGCTATTGTCATTTTACAGCACCAATTAGACGTTATTCAGATACTGTAACCCACCGTCATTTAAAGGCTTGGTTACTTGAGAATAGAACATTTTCTAAAGGTGACTTTAAGAAAGCAAATAAAATAGGTGATCATGTCTCAGATACTGAGCGAATTGCAATTGAAGCTGAACGGGATACTGTAGATCAAAAGGCAGTTGAATATTATGCGAAGAGAATTGGTGAAGTATATCCGGGAAAAATTTCTGGTTTTTCACCCGCAAGCATGTTTGTCGAATTAGAGACTAGTATCGAAGGGGCTTTGTTTTTTAGGACTTTAGATGGTTATTATGAATATGATCCTGAACAATTAATAGCAATTAACCGTACTACTGGTGATGTGCTTACAATCGGGCAAGATATAACGGTTCAAATAGCATCTGTGGATATCAATAAACGCTTTATTGACTTTGCACTTGTTGATCATGCTACTGCAACCGTATCATCAAATAACAAATCAAAAAATAGACCAAATAAGTCAAGACGCAAATCAAGAAAAGATAGAAGACAAAAATCCTCTCGTTCCAGATCAAAAAAAAGTTTATCTAAGAGACAACGATCTCGTAGGAGAAAAACAAAAAAACATAAAAGAGACAAAAGGAGAAGATAATTGCCAAAATTATATATGCATGCGCTTGGCTGTAAAACCAATCATTATGAAAATCAAGCCTTAACCAAGCAATTAGAAGAAGCTGGTTTTACACTGACCCAAAATATCGAAGATGCAGATGTTGGAATTTTAAATACTTGTACGGTTACTGCAGAAGCAGGTCGTAAATCAAGGCAATATTTACGTAGAATGAAAAAGCAAAATTCAAATATCTTATCTGTAGCCATGGGTTGTCATTCGCAGTTAGAAGATCTTTCTGAAATTGCAGATTTGGTGATTGGCACTACTAACCGGAATAATCTTTTGGAACTCATTTCTAAGCACTTAAACTTTTATGATGAAGATTTTTCAATAGAATTGGAAGACGATTTACGACCAATTGGAAGACCTAGTAAAGAAACCGAGTACGAAGAACTTGGTATTGTTACAAGCCAAGAAAACACAAGAGCTGAAATTAAAATTCAAGATGGCTGCAATGCTTTTTGTACATATTGCGCTATTCCTTTAGCAAGAGGTAGAGTTCGGAGTAGATCCAGAGCAAACATTATCCGTGAGGCAGAATTATTAGTAGAAAATGACCATAAAGAAATTGTTCTGACAGGAATTCACATTTGTTCTTTTGAAAAAGAATTGGGTAAGACAAGTGTTGCCTTAGCAGAGTTATGTTTAGAATTGAACGAGATTAAAGGTTTAGAACGAATTCGTTTAGGTTCTTTAGAACCGTTATCTGTAAACAAAGAATTTTTAGAGCAGCTTAGAAAAGCAGAAAAAGTTGTTCCGCATTTTCATCTTTCTTTACAATCGGGTAGTGATAGTGTTTTAAAGAGAATGAGAAGAGAGTACACAACTATAGAATATCGTAAGGTTGTAGATAATATTAGAGAAATATATGAAGAGCCTGCAATTACAACTGATATAATGGTTGGTTTTCCAGAAGAAACAGAGGCGGAATATAATGAAAGTTTAAACTTTATTGAAGAGATAGAATTTTCACAAATTCATGTTTTTCCTTATTCTGTACGTCCAGGTACAAAAGCTGCAAGGATGCAACAAGTTCCTGCCGAAGATGTTAAGAAAAGATCAGAGATCATGCTTGAAAAAGCTGAAAAATTGCAAAGTGAATATGCCAAGAAATTTTTGGGCAAAGAGGTGCGTGTTGTCCTAGAGGATAACGTTGATAATTATATTCGAGGTTTTACAGATAGATATTTACGTGTTTACTTACCTGAAGAAACTGGTCATTCAGGCCAAGTAAAAAATGTTTTCATCAGAAAAGTTGAAAAAGGCGATTTATTTGTCTAGAGAGTATGATAAAATGAGTGCAATGATTTGAAATGGGGTAAATTATGGTAAATCAAGAAACAGCAAAATTTTTAATGAGTACAAATCGTAAAGCTGAAGCTGCAAAGATAATGACACAAGTGATGTCGGCTTTGGAGGAAAAAGGCTACAACCCCAAAAATCAATTGGTTGGTTACTTTATTTCAGGTGATCCAACATATATAACTAATCATCAAAATGCCAGAGCGATTATTCGCAAGATGGAAAGAGATGAGTTGTTAGAAGTTATTATTACGGAATATTTGGATAATATTGATAACCAATATTGATTTTTGATTTGCAAGATGACAAAACGGTATTTAGCAATCGATTATGGTACAGTGCGAGTTGGGTTAGCTATTAGCGATCCACTTGGTATAATTGCGACTGGTTATAAAACTTTAAATAATCGTGGCAAAGAAATGTCGGAGATAATCCAAGAAATAGACTTGATTATCAAAGACAAAGGTATATCGAAAATAATATTAGGTTTGCCCAAGAGGACTGATGGAAAAGCTGGTGAAAAAGAAGAGCAAGTTCAATTGTTTGGCAAACTCCTTTACGAACAAACTGGCATGGAACCAATCTTAATGGATGAACGATATACGACGGTGATCGCAAATCAATATATGAATAAATTGGGAACAAAGTCTAGGAATAAAAAAGAAATAGTCGATCAAGTTGCAGCAGAAATACTGTTACAAGATTATTTAGATAGAAATAGATAAAATAATGAGATATTTATATTAAATATCTAGGAGGAATAAATGGACAATCATTTAAATGACCATCGTGATCATGAACATCAATTACCTACAGAGAATGAAGAACTGCAAGAAGACCCTATGGTTCAAATAATAGACGATGAAACAGGCGAAACTTTTGATTTCTTTATTGGTGATGAGTTTGAATATAATGAACAACTTTATTATGTTTTAGTTCCAGCAGAAGAAGAACCATCCATTTATGTAATTGGCAAGGTTATTTTTGAAGATGGTGAATCTTTTATTGAAACATTAACTGATGAGGAAAATGAGATTGTTTACGATGAGTATGATCGAATTTTAGCTGATTATTTTTCCGAGTCAGAATAATTCAGAACTATTGTAAAAACAATATTTTCCTTTCAACTAAAATCGAAATTTTATGAAAAATACAAGAAATGAAAAAAAAATAAGACCGTTAAGAGGTGTAAATAAAAATTTGCATTCCAATGATGATAGTAGGAATATGAAATCACCTAATTTGTCATCTAGGAATGTTAAGCTGGGTACAAGTGAAAAACCTCTTGTGCCTGCAAAAAAATCTTCGAATAAAAACACTCAAAATCAAAAATTGCAAGGTGAAACTAATTCTAGAAAACGCACAATACCGCCTAAAAAACAATTAAGGAAATTCAGCAAGGCACCTAGTGATGAAGTGCTTGGAGTTTTACTTGATCAAAAAACGGGTAATATTTTTTATGTTTCTCGAATTGACAATTTTCGTTACAATGGCATAGATTACGCTATTATGTATAATTATCAAGCTGGTCAAAAAACGGGAAGTAAACCTGAGATAGTAATTATGCGCACATATCGTGATGGCGAAAAACAGTATTTCACCTCTATTCGAAATAAAACAGAACTAAATACGATCTTTGAGATTTTTTATAGTCGCTTTGAACAATCACTTTAATTCGTTTTAGATAAGTACATATAAATAAATTATAGGAGGATCAATGGAATTTCAAGCATTAGAACCACTTACAATTGAGGTTGCTGATAAATACAAAGAATATTTTAATAAAAGTGAGACCTGGATAGCAGATAATTGTCCAAATAGTCGTTTTGCCTGGGATCAAGGTTATAACTATCGATATTTTATTATGGAAGATTGTTTTTGCCTGATTTCAGATGGTGGGGTTTTCACTAAACCACATTTTTCTCTACCTTTGGGTGAGTTGACGGTTGATAAACTCACTAAAATTCTTGAAAAAACTTCAAAAATATTTGAACATGAAAATTGGCCACTAATTGGTCTTTTTATTGATGAAGAATATGTTGAGCTTTTCAATCAGGTGGAAGGTTTTGATTTTGAATGGAGTTATAATGATGATTTCTCAGATTATGTTTATGAAACAGATAAGTTGGCAAATTTAAAAGGTAAAGATTTTCGTGTCAAAAGAAATCATGTAAATAAATTTATTCGTGAATATCCCGATTTTAATTTTCGTAGCTTAGAAAAAACTGATCGTGAAAAAGCAGTTTCATTAGTGCGTACATGGTGTGAGGAAAAAGACATTGATTGCCACGATCCTAATGAAAGTGATTGTGGGCCAATAGATACTTTGTTTAGTTACTGGGATGAATTAGATATCACTGGTGGAGCAATATATTTACATAATGATTTAATTGCATTTTCAATGGGTTCAATCATTCATGACGGAGAAATAGGTGTTTTGCATTTTGAAAAAGCTGATCCTCTTTATGAAGGCTTGTATGCGGTAATTAATCAATTTATTGCTTTTTCTGATTTAGAAGATACAAAGTATATTAATCGTGAGGAGGATATGGGTGATCCTGGCCTACGGGTTGCAAAAGAATCTTATTTTCCAGTAAAAATGATAAAAAAATATCGTCTCGAAGCGACAAAGAAATAAAGGGAAAAGAATATGACTGAAGGCCCATTTGAACAAAAAATAGATGAACAAAACGAACAATCTAAAAGTGGCAAACAATATTATCACTCATCTATGCCAAATCAAAATATTATTAACGAAAACTCTGACAGTGAACAAACATTTTTTCAGTCTGGAAGCCAAGCTCAAGAAAATATTAAACAGCCACGAGCTGATGCTCGGAGACAATTTCATCAAAATCCATATCAGCAAAATGAGTCAAATCCATATCAACAAGACGAGTCAAAACATTATCAACAGTTTGATTATAATCCCTATCAGGACATTCCGACTCAAGTAAAAACAGATAATAAACCAACTGCTCTAAATGTTCTTACTGTTATTATTGGTTTCCCTTTACTACACATTCTAGTGCTTAATCTAGCTTTTATCTTAATCGCATTTATTTCCATTTTGGTTAAGGGTATTGACGTTTCTAATGTTAGTATAGTACTAGATCATTTGTTAAGTAGCGATATGCAAAATTATGCTTCTATCTTGATGGGGATTATATGTATTCCAATTTATTCCCTGTTTTTATCAAGAAGAAATAAGAAATATAGAGACTCATTTTCTCAAATGAAAATAAAAGGAAGTTCGTTTTTTACCAGTAACCTAGCAGTATTTGGGAGCCAGGGATTAGTAACATTATTAATAATCTTTTTAGAAATGATAGGGAAAAATATCCCACATATCAACAATTGGCTAGTTGAATATGAAGAGCTAGCTGGTATGATTATTTCTGATGAATCGAGCATACTCTTACAAATTTTAGGTACTGTAATTGTTGTTCCGATAGCTGAGGAATTGTTATTTAGAGGGATTGTATTAGGTCATTTAGATTTGGTTTTTTCACCCAAAATAACTGTTCTAATTCAAGCTGTATTGTTTGGAATTTTCCATATGAACCCTATTCAAAGTCTTTATACAATTATTCCAGGACTATTACTTGGGATAGTATATTATCAAACGAGAAACATTCTTCTTCCTATATTAGGACACGCTGTTTTCAATTTTTTTGGTGGAGTTATTCATTTTATAGTACCAACAAATGTAATTTCAATTTTAAACTATGTTCAAATAATAGTCGGCGTGTTCACAGTCTTTGTAGTCTTATATTTTTTTATCAAAGCCAAGCCTCAAAATATTTATATTAGAAATGAATCAAAAGATGAGAATTTTTCTCAAATGAGTGAAGAATAGGTGTAAGTAGGATGCTAAGAGATATTTTAGGTGGACAGAAGAAAAGGGTGCTTGTTGTTCTTATCCTTTGCTTATTAGCTCTAACAATTCCTATTATTATTTTATACTTTTACTTAACTACTGATATTCAATCAAGCAATATTGCAGATTTTCAGATAAATGGACCAGTAAATGAGCAATCGATTCTTGGATTTGGTACGAATGCAAGTAATGCTAATGACGGAAATTTTATTGAGAATAATTCATTTGAGTCTTTAGTCTACAGACAAAATTTAATTGTTGATTCTGGGGATCAGCGTAAAATGAAAATAGGAATGCCAAATGATCCTGAATTAGGTGTATATCCTCAAGACTTTTTTGTGGGGGCAAAAGCGACTGTTTTAAATATAGATGAAAATGGTCAAAGGAGAGTAAAGAAAACAGGTACTGTCAGAAATTACCTGACCGATCAAATCGATAATTTTTATTTAGCAGAACTACCGCCAGATATGCCAGATAAAATAACGTGGCAAACAATTTCGAATTATAACCGTAAAATTTTAATTGGAGGTTCTGGTGGAAATATTTTGATTTTTAATTCTTTATCGGACTCAGCATTAACTCGCGTACCAAGTCGACAAACAATTACAGGCATTATCCCGTATAATGAAACTTTTCTAGCTTTAGATATTGCTGGTAATATATTTGAACTAGATACAGAACAAAATTGGATTTTTATTTATTCTGTTGAGCAATTAAAGTTAACTGAAAAAACAAAACATTCTACACTCACAGAAAATTCAGAAATAATTTACACAAATAATCAAAATCAAGATGATGAAAATAGTGAAGAAAGTAGTGACCGTATAGACTTTTCTAATCCTGGAATAAGTTGGTTATCTGCAGCTTCAAAAAGAGA
The DNA here is from genome assembly GCA_012518845.1 of Clostridiaceae bacterium. Taxonomy (GTDB): domain Bacteria; phylum Bacillota; class Clostridia; order Saccharofermentanales; family DTU023; genus UBA5436. Next base: position 14,786 of record JAAYRJ010000158.1, on the reverse strand, counting down.
TTCAAACGGTAATTGGCAATATATGTTGGTGGGGGAAAATGGACACTACGTTTTTGCAGATAATGAAATAGTTTTGCATGATCAAATAGAGGATGCAAAAAATATTAATGCGGTAATAAGTAATGATTCTGGTTTTTACCTTGTAGGAGATGACAATTTCGCTTCTTTTACTAATAATGGTAAAAACTTTAGAATTTTAGAATTTCCTGTGACTGCAGATTGGCAGACGATCTCTTCTCGAGGTAAAGAAATTTTATTTGCTGGTAATCAAGGACAAGTCGTTATTAGTAATGATGGATTAGTTTATAAAAGTCTTGCTAACAAAGATTTTAGAGAAATTTCTTTAAGACATTCAACTTCAAGTAAAGACCATACTTTGGTATTCAATCCTAATTTTATCTCAGGTTGTATTCTTAGTAATGAGCAACTGCTCTTAGCAGATGATCAAGGTTTGCTTTACTATTCTGACAACAAAGGTGCCGATTGGATAGATGGAGATATTTTTTTAGACGGGGTCCAAGCAAATCTTGATTTTGATAATCAAGATGAAAATCAGATTAATCTTATACAACGTATTACCAGCGGGCAATTGATTGCTACTAATACTAATGGGCAAGTCTTCTATGCGCTTATGGGACTCTCAGTAGAACTAAATGATGCGTTAGAAAATGGTGTTTATCAAAATGGAGATTTAATTCAAATTGAACAATTAAGTGAAGAACCCATTTTTGAAATTAATCAAAAAAATCCAAAAAATCTTCTGGGCGAATGGTTTGTCTCAGATTGCCAAGCGGTAGAAGTTCAAACATATGAAAGAGCTCCTGGACAAGGCAGGGGTGCCTTAAAAATAGATTTGTCTAACAGTAATAATCCTGTTGATGAATTGTGTGGGATATATAGTGACAACATAAAGCAGATTGATAAAACAAATGATTTTACAATATTGCAAGACCTTGATATTTCCTTATCAGAGCAAATAAATACTGAAAGAGTATTTAATTATGAGCTATGGGCAAAGTCTGATCAAAAAGTAGAGATAAATTTGAGCTTTGCCAATCTGAATATAGGTTTAGAACCTGTTACAGATACAATTGAAGGAGATTGGAAGAAATATCATGGTGTGATTGTAGTTCCAAAAAACTCAGTCACAGAAGACACGATACCAGCTTTTAAGATGTCTTTTATAGGCGAAGGAAATGTATACCTAGATAATATTTCAGTTAAACCAGCTAGTCATAATTTATCGGAATTCCATGCAACATTAGATGAAAAAATAGTTGGCGGCTCGATTATAAGAATGGATTTTGTAAAAATAGGTGATGGACGCTATCCATCAGAAAGTTGGCTTGATTCAAATACAAGTCAAAGTTTTTTCTATCAAGAGGAAAATGAAATAGAATTGTTAGACCAAAATAACTTAGTTAAGAGCATGGAGTATTGTAAAACACTTCGATCTAATCCATGGCTAGTAATAAATTCACAAGCTAATAATCTTGAACTAAAACATTTGATGCAATATCTCTTTGGTTCTGAATCAGAAACTTACGGAGAATTACGCTTAGAACATGGTGCAATTAATAGGTACAATGATGTCTTCGATCAAATTTATTTTGAAATCAATGATTCGCATGGAATTTTGGTTAATGATATGCAAAAAAAATCATATGTTGATTGGGTAGTTAATACTCTTAAGGAAACGCCAGAATATTCCCAAATCAAAAATAAATTAATTTTTGTTGATGGAATGGAATATAAAGATAATGTTTTTACCTCAAATGCTGATTTCCATGCTTCTGATTTAACATTATCGGAAACAATTAATAATTTCTCAGATTATGAAGACTACGAAAACTCTTTATATGAATTATTCCCACGTGATATTAATAAAAGCATTAATGCACGTTCAGAATTTATTCGTTCTATGCAATTAAAAAACAATGATTTACGCCTGGCTGATTTAATCATTTCAAGTTTAAGTATGTTAGGAGAAGGAAAAGACGCAACTTTATTAGATATTAATTTATCACAAATGGACTTAGAGGATGATTTTGCATCTTGCTTTTTTGAGCTAGGGAAGTTGCTTCATGGTAAAAATCTCTTATCAGTTGATTCAAAATTAGAACAAGACAAGGTTTGTGCTTTTGCATATGGCAAAAACTCAGAAGTTGTGATTGTCTTAATAAATATTTCTGATGAAACAGTTAATACTCAAATTTCTAATATGGATTTAGAAGGTTTTGTGGAATTAGAATACGATGCAAAAGGTAATCTAATTGGAGATAATGAGATAAAGAACAACATAAAACTACATTCAGTTTTACCAGGTTATGTCAAAATATTATATGGAGAAACAAATGGTCAATAATTTTAATCAATTATTTTATAAAGATTCATATCAAAAAACTTTTGCAACAAAAGTTATCGATTCAAAAACTACGAAAAATAAACATTGGCTGGCATTTGAAGAAACTTGTTTTTATCCATTAGGTGGTGGTCAGCCAGGTGATCAGGGTTATATACAAAATTTAGGTACTGGTCAAAACAACTCTGAAAAAATTACTGTGTTAGATACCGTGTGGAATCAAGGTAAAATCTGGCATCATGTTTCTAAATTAATTCCAGTAGACACAAAAATTTTAGGTGAAATTAATTTTGAGAGACGATTTGATTTAATGCAACAACATAGTGGCGAACATATTGTCTCTGGAATAATAAATCGAGAATATGGTTATGAAAATGTTGGTTTTCATATTAATGAAGTTGAGACAACCTTTGATTTTGATGGAGATTTAACTTGGGAACAAATTGAAAAACTAGAATTAGAAGCAAATCAAGCGGTACTTGAAAATATCCCTATAGAAATTCACTATTTAGATCAAGCAAGTCAAAAGAACTGGAATTATCGTAGCAAATTAGATCTTGATGACGAAATTCGTATTGTTCATATCCCAGGCTATGATACTTGTGCTTGTGCAGGTACGCATGTTCGGTCCACTGCAGAGATAGGTCCGATAAAAATTGTTGATAGAGAAAGCTATAAGGGCGGAGTTCGTTTAACTGTTCTTTGTGGTAATCGAAGTCTAAAATATTTTCAAAAACTGCAAAATACTGTGCGTGAAAGTGGAGCTTTGTTATCAGCTAATATTGATTCATTGGCAGATGCTATCAAGAAAAAAGAAATTGAAGTAATTGATTTGAATGAAAAAATTAATCAAAAAAATAATGAGCTAATCGAACTTATTTTAGAGAACAATAAATTAGAAAAAAATATAGTGCTGGAAAATCCTAGTTTTGACAAAAAAGAATGGAATTATGTGTCATCAAAAATTGCTGAAAATATAGATGGCTTTGTAGCTTTTATTATAAAACAAAGTGAGAATAGACATCTACTTTATCTCAGATCAGAACAATATAATTTAAAAAAGCATATAGAAATGTTTAGAACGGAAATAAATTTCAAAGGCGGAGGAAATGAAAATCTTCTCCAAGGACCTGTTTTGGGTGATTTGCAAAAAATCAAGGATGTTTTGAATAATATTAACTAATAAACTAATTCACACCCTTGTTTTATGTTAAAATTGCACAAAAACATGATGAGAAATTATACAATTCAGAAAAAAGTGGATCTGAAAACCAAAAAGTGTTGACCAATAACCAATTACTGATATACTAAACTCAAGCTTCAGGGAATTCTAAAATATACCTTGATCGAGATTCATCACCAAATGGATCGGAAGGCAGTAACTTGAAAACGGACATATATCCAACAAAAAGTTTGTAAATACAGATAGGGGATTTAAATAGTCGTTTATTAGTGTCACAATCCGACGCATTAAGATATTTATTCAGAGTTCTGATTCTGTTCGTACCCCCTGAAGAGATATTAAATGCAAATGATATAGATATATATTGATAATACGACTTATTGATTGGATACGACTTAACATTTAAAAGTAATGAAATAAATGGACCGTTGGAAAAAATGGAGTAGACAAGGCTGCAAGTCAAAAATTGAATAGGGCATAGGGTTCAACAGAACACTTGGAATGCAAAACGCAAATCAAAGTGCCGTTGGTAAAAGCAAAGCTAAACCAAAAATGTTAGATTCGATGATTGATAAAAAAATTCCGTTAATGATGAAAGTAGATTAAAATAGGCTAGGTTCGCTGAAGCTTTTTTGTTTGCTCGAATACGAGCAAATTTTTTTATCTAAAAATAGGATGTAAATTTTATAACTTTGCAATGTGTTTAAGACTACGATGTTCCTCTTTATAATCCATTCCATAACCAATCACCCTTGTGTAATCGATTTCAAATCCTGTATAAGACAGTGGTAAATCAATCATGATTTGATCTGGATTGACTAATAAAGCTGCAAGTTTAATACTAGCAGGCTGGAATTTCTTAATATGTTCAATCATATAATGTGTAGTTAGACCTGAACGAATTATTTCCTCAACTACGATCACATTACTGTTTTTAATGTCTATACCGATATCTTTAGTGACGTGTATAGAATGAGATTTTGAACTTAATTTATTTATTGCAATAAAGTCAAAGTTTAGAGGCAAGTTAATAGCCCTAGACAAGTCTGCTAAGAAATATAATGATCCCTTCAGCATGGCAATCATATTAAGGGGCTGCTTGGAGTCTTTGTAGTCTAATTGGATCTGTTTTCCAAGCTCAGCTATCCGCTTTTGAATTTGTTTTTCAGAAAAAAGTATTTCATGATCTGTTGACATATAAACCTCATAAAGATAATTAAAAACCCGAATACAAGAAGTAAAATTAGTATTTTTTAATCAAAGCGCTGAATCAAAGAAAGAAAATCCCGCTTATAGATTATTTTAACATTGACATCTGGATATAGCTCTTTTAGTTTTTCTAGTTTCTTTTTCTTGGCAGATACATATTTTTGATTCATAGTAGTTAATTCTAAATATAGATCAAACTTAGGGAGATAAAAATCTGGACTAAATGCCATTGTTACCTGATTTTGTTCATCCCATTCAACTGGAAATGACTTTGGTTCATAACGCCATTCAATATCGTATAAATTAAGTAAATGAACGAACTCCAATTCTGATTCATTTTTGAATTCAGGTAAATCTGAATTTTGAGTCATTTCAGCGGCACTATTTCCTTGCTTATCAAGATGTTTTTGAATATAAAAATCATCTATTAACGAATCAATTAAATTCATGCAATGGTCCAAAGTTAATTTTTCAGTATTTAAGACTAAATGATAGTAAAGACTATCGGAAATATCGGCATTAAATAATGTGAGGGCAAGTTTTCGATATTGTCTTTCGATTCTTTGCAATAATCCTTCAGCAGATAAACTTAAAATTGTTGAAGTAGGAAAAAATTTTTCCAAAAACATTAGCTCCCGTAATGAAATAGTGGTCCTGTGAAATTCTTTATCCTGTTCTTGATACTCTAAATAGACACGATACAAACTTTGTGCTTCTTTAATTCGTTCACTTCTAATTTTTTTTGGTGCAACTGTTCGTAAATGAATTGCTCGAGGATGATTTTGCAAAAAAATACTAGTAGTACCATTTAAAAAGATGGCGTCATTATTGTCAGCATATTCATGCAGTGCCCCTTCTAAATATGCCTTAAAATTTGTTCTTTCATCTTTATTAATTGGTTCAAAAAAATATTTGGTGCTTCTTTCGAGCATTTTTTTCTCATGCTCACTAGCAATTGGCTTAAGAAACATATCAATCATTGTATCAAAATCAATAATTCGATAACCGGTTCTAAGAGCCAAACGTTCTGCAAGTTCATCGCCATGACTACCGGCTTCTCTTGATATCGTGATAATCGGCATAAAACCTCTTTTCAAAATGATTAGATATACAGTAAGATTATATCATTAATTGTCTAACAATTGTTGTGATCTTGCTTTTTACTATGTTCTTTTGAAGATATTTTTTATTTTTTTCCAGTAAAAAATAGAATCTTTTTTTAGACCTCCTATTATTGTCTTAAAATTGAATTTTACAGGAAAAAACTGAAGACGATTTTTGGTATGGGCATTAATAAGCATTGCAATTTCCTGAGGTTGAACTTCCTTATTGTAATGCATCATGTAATTTTCTGTATTAGGTGCAGGATAATAAAAACGATACCAAGCATCATAAGCATCATCTAAGCCAAATAAATGACCAAATTCATGAGCAGCAATTGATCTTAAACTTTTTAGATTTTTTTGCTGATTGATAACAGCATAGCCAGGAAAATTTTTTGACCAATTAAAGCCTATACTAAGTATTTTAAAATAACGAAAGAAACCCCAAAAACGACGCAAGATACCACTACCAACATGTGATGGCATTATTAATGAATTTTTAATATAAATTGGAATAGGCCGCTTGCTCCTAGAAAAAATACGCATTAAGTAGATAAGACGTGGGGGATAAACTCCAGATAAGGGATCAACTTCGACTTTAACTTTTAAATTTATTTGATCCACATTTTGTATTGTAGCTTTTATTTCTGGATTGTATTTATCAAGGTAATTTTCACAAGCTTCTTTTAGCTCAGGTATTAGTTCATAAGTACCTGACCACATCTCAATTACTCCAAGTTTGACTTGCTCTTGATAAGTTTTTCCGGCAATTTTTTTCTTATAGGCACGCTCATTAAATGCGACATAAACTGTAAGTTTGTAACCATCGCTATTACTATATCTTAGATTTAAAGGTCCTAAGTTCATGTATTTTTAGACTTGAGATTTCCATTCTGAATGTTATTTAGCTCTTTTTGTGGAGTTTCAGTAATAGATTTTAAAGATTTTTTTGTTTTGTATACATTCAATTTAACAGCAATTCTTTTGTACCAAGGTAATAAAGAAATATCCTGTGGATAAAAAATATGTCCAAAATTAATGTCAATGAATATGGGAAAAAGATAGGCAGTACTTGTTGCAGATAGGTAATTAACAATACCAGTACCTGCTGACAAAATTTCTTCCTTATTATTCATATCCGTAAGAAAAATAATACTGTTTTGACTAGTTGGTCTATCTTTATTTTTATTTTTAATAAAATCTTCTGTTTCTGAGAGGATTCGATCTATGATGAGAACATTAAATAAATGTCTGTAAATTAAGAAGACACGATGATTCTTTTTCTTGAATTTAATATTATAAAAAGGAACGCTTTTTTCAAAAATAAAAGCATTGTTATTATTAGATACTAATTCATATTTTTCAGCGAATAAAAGATTTCTTAATTGTTGGAAAACGATATTTTTGTTAAGTCCTTTATGGGTTTGATTAGAGATTGATCTATCCCAATAATACTTTCTCTTCTTGTTTAACAACTCAAGACTCTTGGTATCTGCTGGATTATATATTTGTAATAAACTTGAACTAATGAAAGAGCTTATGGTGCTAGTAAAAAGGATAAAATACAAAAAGATACAAATTGTATAGATGAGTTTTATCCATTCTATTCTAATAAGTTCATCTAAATTACTAAGATGCTTGCCAACCCAATAAAGACCATAACCTATAAAAAGAAGAATTATGATTTGTCCAACTATTTTTTTAAATTTCCAATATATTTTTTTTATAGTCTCCCACATGGATTTATTTTAGCATGGAACATCAAAAAACGATAATTAATTTGAAATGAAAATATTTTCAATTATATATAAACGCGTAATTAGTAGATTTTATTTATAACTTGAATCTTTATTATAGTAGTCCGAAAAATCACTCTTTCCTAACAATTCGTCATAACTTACTTTGAAAATTTCACAGAGTTGTTTGAGGGTATGATATTTAGGTAAACGCTTCCCAAGTTCATAGTGAGAAATTAATGAACGCGAAATATTTAATTTGTCAGCTAATTCGTCTTGGGTTAGTCCTAATTGTTTTCTTAATATCTTTAAATTTTTCCGAAAAGTTGACATGGAAAGTCCTCGCAAATCAAAAAATAATAAACAAAACAGGATGTAGCAAAATGACACCGTCGGCTATTATAACATTTAGGAATTTATCCCGCAAGCAATTAATCTCTGGATAATTATTTTTAGTTTTTCAACCAAAAACACATGAATTTTTTATTTTAATTACAACTTTTTACACTTATTAAACAAATTACTTAAATTAGTAGGTGTCTTATGTATCGATATATGCTACAATTTGTAACATTATTAGAAACAATAATATTTCCACAGGAAAAGGATAGTTGCATGAGAGACTGGCTACGTGAAAAAAGAAATTTTCTTAAATTGACACAAGAAGAAGTTGCAAAACAACTTGACATCTCAAGAGCTCACTATACCCAAATCGAGTTAGGTCAAAGAAACCCCTCTCCAAAATTAGCAAAATCTATTTCTAATTTACTTGATGTACCTTGGACAAAATTTTTTGAAGATATTGATGGAAGTTGATTTATTTTGCTTTTTTTTTTGTATAGTTGTGACTCTATAACAGGAGAGTTCACAATTGTTCAATGTTTTGACTTATGAGTTAAACTTGATCGGTATAACATAACCTTAAAGTCAAAGAAAGTTAAAGTCTAAAGGAGGCTATATGTCTAATTTAAGCGATACAATTGAATATCTTTTAAAGCAGATGCTCGACGCTAATGAAGGTGTTATTGAATTTACTCGCAATGACTTAGCTCAAGAATTAAATTGCGTGCCTTCACAAATAACTTATGTTCTTCAAACGAGGTTTACCAGTAATCTTGGTTATATAAAGGAGAGCAGACGTGGCGGAGGTGGTTCAATCACTATCAGAAGGATTGCATTTGAATCTCCGCAAAAACATTTAGCTCATCAAATTAAAAATATGAAAGAAAGTATTAGTCAAAGTGAGGCTAATATGTTACTTGAAAATTTAGCTAATAGAAATGCTATTGATGAGAAAGAAAAGATTTTAATGCGTTCAGCTATTTCTGATCAAGCTCTAGAAAAAGTTAATAAAATGAATCTAGATAAAGTGCGTTCTTCAATTTTAACAAATATGTTGTTAATGGTTTATCAGATTCATTCTCAAAGAGGTGATAAATAATGTTATGCCAAAAATGTCAAAATAATGAAGCTAACGTTTCAGTCAAAACACAAATAAATGGATTAACAAAAACTTATAATCTGTGTTCTTCTTGCGCCAAAAAAGAAGGTTTCTTAATAGCAGAAGGAAGCTTTGGAATGCCTGCCATGACAAATTTCCTAGGTAAAAATGCTTTTTCGTTACCCCTTGACTTTAATAAAATTTCATCAGAAGAGCCCAGTAGAAATAAATTAGATCGGCACTCTTGTCCTAAATGTAATCAAACTTTTCAAGATTTCAAAAAAACAGGCTTGTTTGGTTGCCCCTATTGTTATCAAGAGTTTAGAGAAGTGATTGAGTCAATATTAACAGAAATACATGGTTGTCATGAACATCTTGATTCAAGTACTACTGGAAAAAATTCAACTGCTAAAGACTCAGCGGAGTCTAACTTTGACGAATCTTTTTTTAAAATAGAAAGTAGATCTAAAACAAAACAAAATAATGAAACAAAGAATGATGAAAAAGAAAATTCTAACTTAATGGTATTAAAAAAATCTTTACAAAATGCAATTGAATTAGAAGATTACGAACAGGCAGCAGTATTAAGAGATAAAATCAAAGCCATTGAAAATGATTCTGCTCAAGTAGATGAAAAGGAGGAAGAGTAATGTCTTGGTATTCAGAACATGGACCTGATCAAGATATAGTTATAAGCACGAGGGTTAGACTTGCCAGGAATATTGCAGATTTTCCTTTTCCGCATCTTCTTGATTCAGAGAAAAGTAACGAATTAATTGATTTGATTGAGGAAAATGTTAACAAAATCGTTCCAAATTTTTTTAGAACACTTCATTTTCAAGATTTATCAGAAATTGATAAATTAGCTTTAACTGAAAGACATATTGTCAGTCCTCAGTTATTACAAGATAAGTCAGAAAAAGCCTTGTTGATAAATGATGATGAGGATCAAAGTATTGTTATTTGTGATGAAGATCATATGCGTATTCAGGGATTATATCCAGGATTTAAACCTGATGAAACCTTTGATAAAACCCATAAATTAGCTGTTGCACTTGAAAGTATTTTAAATGTTGCTTGTGATAATGAATTTGGTTATTTGACAGCATGTCCAACTAATGTTGGTACTGGTCTAAGAATTTCAGCCTTGTTACATGTACCAGGGTTACATCGTTTGGATCAGTTAAAATATATAATTGATTCGATTAGAAGATCTGGTTATACAGTCCGTGGCTATTATGGCGAAGGTAGCACAGAAAAGGGTCAGATGGTTCAAGTTTCTAATCAAATTACACTCGGGCAAAGCGATGAGAATTTAATAGAGAAATTTAATACTTTATTAAATTCATTTATTAAAAAGGAAAGAGAAGCTCGAAAAATTTGGTATCAACAGAGAAAAATTCAGTTAGAAGATAAAATTTATCGTTCGCAGGGAATTTTACAAAGTGCTTCTTTGATTAGTTATGACGAGGCATTTGAACATTTAAGCAATCTTCGCTTAGGTAGAGCTTTAGATTTTGATAATTTTCCTGATTATCCAGATATATTAACCCTTTCCTACTTGGTTGGTGTTGGTTCGATTCAAAAATTAGAAGGTAAAGTGTTAAGTGGAACGGAAAGAGATGCAGCTAGAGCAGCATTTATAAAAAAATCTTTAGCAAATAAATAATAAGAAAACATTAAGAAAACATAATGTAAATAAAAAAAATATATTAGAAAATTAATACATAATTTTAAGAGGAGGACAAAATAATATGATGATTAGATTATCCGAACGCTCTGGTAAAGTCTTAGAAATAGCTCATCAAACAGCAAAGGCTTATCAAATTGACTATATTGGAACTGAACATATTTTAAAAGGTATCATTGATGAAAATGGAACAGCTTCAGAAATATTGAAAAAATATAATTTAACTTCAGATATGATCGTTAAAGTTCTAAATCAATTTAATAATAAAGAAATGGGTAGTATAGATCATTATGCTGAGTTTGATCCAAATAAAGCATATCAAATGATGACACCAAGAACTAAACAAGTTGTAAATCTTGCAGCTAGAGAATCTAATACACGTAATTACAGTGCAATTGAACCAGAACATCTTTTGCTGGGTATCTTACGTGAAGGTAACTCTGTAGCTGTTAGAATTTTACAAAGTGCAAATATTAATATTCAAAAATTATACGCAGAGCTCGTGCGTGCTTTAAGTGGTCAGTCTGAGAGTCCATTAGATGGATTAGATAAAAGTAATTTATATCAAAGCCCTGGTGCAGAAAAAGGTAAAGCGAGTGCTAAACAAACAAATACTCCAACCTTAGATCAATTTGGGGTAGATTTGACAGATTTAGCAGCAGCTAATTCTTTTGACCCAATTATTGGACGTGAAGAAGAGATTAATCGAACGATGCAAATTATTTGCCGAAGAACAAAAAATAATCCAGTCTTAATAGGTGAGCCTGGTGTTGGTAAAACAGCAATCGCAGAAGGTTTAGCACAAAAAATTATCAGTGGTGATGTACCTGATTTATTGAAAGATCAAAGATTATTTTCATTAGATTTATCAGGCATGGTAGCTGGTGCCAAATATAGAGGTGAATTTGAAGAGCGGTTAAAAAATGGAATAGATGAAGCGGCTAAAGCTGGCAATGTAATTCTTTTTATTGATGAATTACACACTATTATAGGAGCTGGTGCTTCAGAAGGAGCGATGGATGCTTCTAATATTCTAAAACCAATGCTTGCAAGAGGGGAATTACAAGTTATTGGTGCAACAACAATTGATGAATATAGAAAAAACATTGAAAAAGATGCAGCCTTAGCTAGAAGATTTCAGCCTGTGATGATCGATGAACCAACTCCCGAAGAGTCAATTCAGATTTTGCATGGCTTAAGAGAAAAATATGAAGAACATCATGGTGTAGAAATTTCAGATGAAGCTATTAAAGAAGCTGTTCAATTGTCAAGTCGCTACATTACCGATCGTTTCTTGCCTGATAAAGCTATTGATTTAATTGATGAAGCATCCTCTAAAGCTAGAATGAGTTTAGAAACTGGTTCTACAACAGATGCAGAAAAAGAAAAAGAATTACAGGAAATCATTGCTCAAAAAGAACAAGCGGTAGCAGAAGAAAACTTTGAAGAAGCTGCTACGTTATTAGAGCAAGAAAATACTTTAAAAGCTGAAATAGATGATCTGAAAACTGAAACCCAAGCTGAAGTTCGCGTAATTGGCGTGAATGATATTGCTGAAATTGTTGCCTCGTGGACAGGGATACCAGTAACAAAATTAACTGAAGATGATCAAGAAAGAATGAAAAATCTTGAACATGAACTAGGTCAAAGTGTTATCGGACAAGAAGAAGCCGTTGCAGCAGTTTCTAAAGCAATTAGGCGTGGTAGACTAGGTCTAAAGGACCCGAATCGTCCAACTGGATCTTTCCTTTTCCTTGGCACAACAGGTGTTGGTAAAACAGAATTAGCCAGAACTTTGGCAGAAACCATGTTTGGTGATCAACAGGCCATGGTCCGTTTAGATATGTCTGAATATATGGAAAAGTTTGATGTTTCAAAGCTCATTGGTTCACCCCCAGGTTACGTAGGTTATGAAGAAGGAGGTCATCTCACAGAGCAGGTTAGAAGACGTCCATATTCTGTAGTTTTATTTGATGAGATTGAAAAAGCTCACCCAGATGTATTCAATGTTTTACTTCAAGTTCTAGAAGATGGACGTTTGACTGATGGACAAGGAAGAACAGTAGATTTCCGAAATACAATTATTATTATGACTTCTAATATTGGAGCAAGATTACTAACGACATCAGCAGGCAATCGTATAGGATTTGCCTCAGATGAAGGTACTGAAAAATCAGCAGCAGAAGCAAAATTATATGGTGGCAAAAGCTATGAAGAAGCCAAAGAAATGATTATGGAAGAGGTAAAAAAATCTTTTTCACCCGAATTCCTTAATCGAATTGACGAAATGATTTTCTTCAAAATGCTATCCAAAGATGCGCTATTAGAAATAGTAGAAATAATGCTTAAAGATCTCGAAAAGAGAATTGCCGATATTGGGATCAAGATAGAAGTTACGTCAGCTGCTAAAGAATGGTTAGTGGAAAATGGCTATGAGTCTCACTATGGTGCAAGACCTCTGCGTAGATTAATTCAATCAGCAGTTGAAGATAAATTTTCCGAAGCAATGTTAGATGATATTGTTGCAGTTGGCGATATTGCAATTGTTGATATAAAAGATGATGAAATTGTGATTTCAAAAAAATAATTTCTTATTATCAATGAATTGATCAAGAATAATAAAAAACCATAACACTCTGTTTTGCTGCTTTCGATGAAATAGTTAAAAGAAAGCTGGTAGAAAAAAACAGAGTGTTTTTATTTTCAGTAAAGACAAATTGTGATACAATTTTCTTTAATATATGATTTAAACAAGTAACTGAGATTGATATACAATTTTTTGCTTACTGAAGGAGGCTTATCTTGGCCAAAAATTTTCTTGAAGAAATAAAAAAGGCAGAACAACAAGCTTCTAAAATTGTTGATGAAGCATTGCAAGAAGCAAAGGATAAGGTTGAGCAAAGCAAGATTGATGCTAGTAATACCCTTGAACAAGAACGTGCAAAGTCTGATCACTTGATCCGTGAAAATAGAAAAAAGACTTCTCAAGCAAATGATGAGTTGATCAACAATGAACTTGAAACCTATCAAAATGTAGAAATCACTCAAACAAAAAAAGATGAAGTGACAAAAAAAGTTTTGGAAAGGATCGTGAGTTTCCTTGGCAATACTTAAAATGGATAAAATAAGAATATTAGGTCTTAAAAATGAAAAATCCAATGTCCTATCATTTCTACAGCGAAAAGGTATTATTGAGTTGATTGATCTAAAAATTTCTGATCTTAAAGAAAATGATGCGAGTGATGTTCAAGTAAGTGCAGAAGACATTGATTTGCAGGAAAACATTCAAAAAATGCAAAATGACCAAACTAGTTTAATTTCTGGGATCCATATTTTGGATGAAAAATTTCCCGGAAAAACTATTGAGAAAAAGAATTTTAATCTTAGTTTAAATGAATTTTTAAATATTGAGTCACGTGAAGAAGAGATTATTGAATTGGTAAATAATGTTCTTAAAATGGAAAATAATTTATCAAGTCTTCAGTCCGAACTAACAACTTTAAATAAAGAACAACAAATTCTCAAAAATTGGCTCAATGTTCCATTAAATCCAGCTAAAAACACAACCGAAAGAACAAAATTTTTTCTAGGAACTCTAAATAAAAATGATTTTTTACATTTAAAGGAAACTATAAGTGCAGAAGAAAATCTAATAGCAATTGTTCCACTTAATGAAGATGATGACTTAATTCAAATTGCAGTTGTTGGTTTTAAAGAAGACGAATTAGAAATTGATCATCTTCTCAAACAAAATGGTTTTAAGTATTATCCTTTTGCTGAAGCTGGCAAACCAAGAGAGCTATACAATAATACTAAAGAAACAATTAATAAGAAAGAAGTTTTAATTGAAGAGACTCTAAATTCTCTAGAAAAAATCGCAGACAAGCGTCTAGATTTTTATATTCTCTATGACTATTACAATATAATGATTGAACAATCACAAGCTCTAGAACTGACCAAAAGCACGATGGCTACTTTTCTAGTTGAGGGTTATTTACCACAAAAAATATCGAATAATATCAAAAATGAGCTAGAAAATGAATTTACTGTTTTTGTTGAAAT
>JAAYRJ010000157.1 GCA_012518845.1 Clostridiaceae bacterium | reverse complement strand
TTTCATCATAATCAATTTCTGGAAAGATTAATTGCTCTTTGGTTCCAAATGAATAATTGCCTCTACCATCAAATGAATTTGGATTAACACCACGAAAGTCACGTGTACGAGGTAAAGCAATACTTACTAATTTGTCAAAGAATTCGTACATTCTTCTTCCTCTTAATGTAACTTTACAGCCTACATTTTGTCCTTCTCTTAAGCGGAAATTAGCAATTGATTTACGTGATTTTGTTACTACTGGTTTTTGACCACTAATAACAGTTAAATCATTAACAGCGTGATCCATAGCCTTTGCGTCTTCTTTTGCATCACTTACTCCCATGTTAATAACAATTTTCTCTAACTTAGGAATTTGCATGACAGAAGAGTATTTAAATTGCTCCTTTAAAGAAGGGGCAATTTCATTTTTATAAAGTTCTACTAAGCGATTAGCCATTTACTTGCCTCCTTAATTAGTTGAGCTAATAGTCGCATCGCACGACTTACAATAACGCACTTTTTGAGTTTTACCATCTATTTCTTCAAAACGTCTACCAGTTTTGCTTGGCTTATTACAATCAGGACAAACAAGCATTACATTGGAAGCAGAAATTTTTCCTGGTTGCTCTATTCTGCCACCTTGCTCCAAATGAGTTCTTGCTTTTTTGTGCTTTGTTACGATATTAACACCTTCTACAATAACCTGACCGGTTTTTGGAAATACAGCTAAGACTTTACCAGATTTTCCAACGTCTTTACCGCGCAAAACATAGACATTATCATCTACTTTTACATGTATCTTACTCATCACGGCCTCCTTATAATACTTCTGGTGCTAATGAAAGAATTCTCATGTAATTCTTTTCACGTAATTCTCTTGCAATAGGTCCAAAAATACGTGTACCTTGCGGATTACCATCATCATCTAAAATAACAGCAGCATTTTCATCAAAACGAATGACTGATCCATCTGGGCGTCTTAAACCTTTTTTTGTTCTGACAATTACTGCTCTAACTATGTCACCTTTTTTTACAACGCCACCTGGAATAGCTTCTTTTACAGAACAAACTATCACATCACCAATGTTAGCGTATCTTCTATTTGTTCCGCCTAGAACACGAATGCAAAGTAATTTACGTGCACCTGTGTTATCCGCGGATTTTAGAGTTGACTCTTGTTGTATCATTTTAATTCTCCTTTTTTCAGCGGAACTATTTTGCTTTTTCTATAATTTTAACTAAACGCCAATTTTTTGTTTTACTTAATGGTCTGGTTTCCATGATACGAACACGATCACCTTCACCAGCTTCGTTAAGATCATCATGAGCTTTAAGACGTGTAGTTTGCTTAATATATTTATTATACAAGGGATGACGAACTAGCTCTTCAACAGCAACAGTAATCGTCTTATCCATTTTGTCGGAAACAACAACGCCGACTCTTTGTTTTCGATTATTTCTTAAAATCATACTATATCCTCTTGTTCATTAATTTCCGCTAATTCCATTTCTCTTAAAATCGTCTTAACACGAGCTATTTCGCGTCTAACAGTTTTTAATTCCATAGGATTATCAAGTTGATTAGTGGCATGTTGAAATCTAATTTTGAATAACTGCTCTTTTAGTTCGACAAGTTCAGTATTTAGCTCTTCGGCAGTCATTTTACGTAATTCAGTTGTTTTCATAGCCTACCTCCTAAGCTTCAGTCTCATCTTCTTCAATTTCTTCAACAGGTGCATCTTCTTCAGTTTCAACTTCTTCAGCAAACTCTTCTGATGCTTCAGCAGCCATTTCAGCTTCTTCTTCAAGTTGTTCAACAACTTCTGCCTGAATCTCTGAGAATTTCGCAAGTTCTTCTTCACTCAACTCATAATCAGCGTAAACAAAACGAGTTTTAACTGGAAGCTTGTGTGAAGCAAGACGGAATGCTTCTCTTGCAATTTGTTCACTGACACCGGCCAGTTCAAACATTACACGGCCAGGTTTAACAACAGCAACCCAGTACTCAGGTGAACCTTTACCAGATCCCATTCTAGTTTCTGCTGGTTTAGCTGTAACAGGTTTATCAGGAAATATTTTTACCCAAACCTTACCACCACGACGCAAATAACGATTAATGGCAATACGAGCTGCTTCGATTTGATTACTTGTAATCCAATGAGGTTCTAAAGTTTGTAAACCAAACTGTCCATAACTAACTTTATTACCACGAAGAGCTTTGCCTTTCATGCGTCCACGATGTTGTTTTCTATATTTAACACGCTTTGGCATTAACATTATTGGTCGCCTCCTTTATCTGCTTCATCTTTTGGTAAAGGTATTATTTCACCTTTATAAATCCAAACTTTTACTCCAATTTTTCCATATGTTGTGTCTGCTTCTGCAAAACCATAATCTATGTCAGCTCGTAAAGTATGAAGAGGAATTGTACCTTCATGGTAACTCTCACTACGAGCAATCTCTGCACCACCAAGACGGCCTGAGCACATTGTTTTTATACCCTTTGCACCTTGTTTCATAGTGCGAGTAATAGCTTGCTTCATTGCTCTTCTAAAAGAAACACGTTCTTCAAGTTGTTTTGCAATTCCTTCTGCAACAATTTGAGCATCTGTATCTGCATTTTTAATTTCTTTGACATTAATAAAGAATGTTTGTTTAAATTCTTTAGTAAGTTTTTTCTTTAAAGCTTCAATCTGGGAGCCTTGGCGTCCGATAATGATACCTGGTTTAGCTGTTGAGATAGTAATTATCGTTCTTTCATCGCCTTCTCTTTCGATTTCAATTCTAGAAACACCAGCTCTCTCGGTTTCTTTTTTAACAAAACGACGAATCTTTGTATCTTCAACTAAATATCTGGCAAAATCTTTTTTATCGGCATACCAACGGGTATCCCAATCTTTGATAACTCCAACACGAAAGCCATGTGGATTAACTTTTTGACCCATTAGTTAGCCTCCTCTGTTTTTTCTTTTACGGTTACTGTAATATTACTTGTTCTCTTCAAAATTGGACTAGCAGCGCCTTTACCTCTTGGTTTATAGCGTTTCATAGTGATACCAGGTCCAACTTGACAATCCGTGAAGTACAAATCATCACGATTTAAGTTATTGTTATTAACAGCATTTGACGCAGCTGACTCTAATAATTTAATCAAAATTTCAGCAGCTGCCTTGGGTGTATAACGTAAAATAGCAATCGCCTCATCTACTTGTTTATTTATAACTGTACGAACAACAATGCTAACCTTGGAAGGGCTAATTCTTTCATGCTTAACTCTTGCTACGCCTCTATCTCTACCAATACCTAAAACTTTGCGTTCTTTTTTTGTCAAAGTGCGTTTTTTGGCTGAGCGCGGAGTTTGAGCATAAAATTCAGAAATAAGTTGCTCGCGATTATCTTGTAATTCTTGTTTAGTATATGTTCTTGACATAAATTTACTCCTTTCTCAGCTATTACTTAAGGCTTGTTGTTTTTTCTGATCTGGCATGAGCTCGGAAAATTCTCGTTGGGGCAAACTCTCCCAATTTATGACCGACCATTTCTTCTGTTATATATACCGGAACATGTTTTCTGCCATCATGTACCGCGATTGTATGTCCAACCATCTCTGGAAAGATCGTAGAATCACGTGACCAAGTTCTGACAACTCTATGTTCGTTTTTTTCATTCATCGCTTCGATTCTTTTCATCAAAGCATCTTCTACATAAAAACCTTTTTTACTAGAACGACTCATCAGTCACCTCCTACTTTCTACGTCCACGAACAATGTACTTATTGGATTTTTTATTTTTCTTACGTGTTTTCTTACCCGCAGTCGGCTTACCCCATGGAGATTTTGGACTTGACAAGCCAATTGAAGTTGCACCTTCCCCGCCACCATGCGGATGATCTACTGGGTTCATAACCAACCCACGAACGGTAGGTCTAATACCCATATGACGTTTTCTTCCAGCTTTACCAACTTTTACATTTTCATGATCCACATTGCTAACCGTACCAATAGTTGCACGACATCCAAGTGGTATTAAACGATATTCAGTTGAAGGCATACGAATTTGTGCGTATTTTCCTTCTTTTGCAACTATAGTAGCGGAGGTCCCAGCAGAACGTACTAATTGAGATCCGCGTCCTGGATGCATTTCGATGTTATGAATGACTGTGCCAACAGGTATGTTTGCTAAAGGTAAAGCATTACCTGGCTGGATATCTGCATCTGGTCCAGAGACAACTTCCATGCCCACTTTTAATCCATTAGGTGCCAAGATGTATGATTTTTCACCGTCTGCATAATAGATTAACGCTATAAAAGCTGTACGATTCGGATCATATTCAATAGCTTTTACAGTTGCTGGGATATCATCTTTTTGTCTTTTCCAATCAATAATTCTGTACTTTTGGCGATTTCCACCACCACGATGTCTAATAGTAATGCGGCCATAATTGTTTCTACCGCTATTTTTTTTCTTCTTTGCTAAAAGACTTTTTTCGGGCTTTTTATCTGTCAGTTCAGAATAATCTGCCACTGTCATATGTCTTTTTGCAGGAGAAGTAGGACGAAAGCTTTTTATTGCCATTTAATATTCACTCCTTCTTCGATCCGGCCTTACAGCCCGAACCCAAATTCTTCAATAGTATTTTTATACTTTTTGTTCGTTTTCTTTTCTTGTCCACCTTTAACCAAATATGTTGTTTCTTCTGGATCAAGATCTATTGTTACAATCGCTTTTTTCCAATCTGGTCTTTTTCCTTCAAAGCGGTTTAACCTTTTTAATTTACCCGAAATGTTTTGTGTGTTTACTTTTAAAACCCGAACATTGAATAACGTCTCACAAGCTTTACGAATTTCAACTTTAGTTGCATCTTTTGCAACGACAAAAGTATATTTTCCATCCATTGTGTCCGCTGTACTACGTTCAGTGATCACAGGTTTAATAATAATATCGTATGGACTTCTCATTAGATGTAGACCTCCTGAACTTTTTCTATAGCTGAATTAGTAAAAACAACATTATCATATTTTACTAAATCATAAACATTCATTGTGTTTACTAAACCAGTTTGAACATCTTTAATATTTCTAGCTGATTTTTCCACATTTTCATTTTTATCTGCAAAAATAAACAATGTTGAACCATCTAACTTCAAGTTTTCCATTGCTGTTACAACTTGTTTTGTTTTAATCTCAGACAATTCAAACTCATCCAAAACTTTAATTTTAGAATTTGCTAATGCACTAGAAAGAACAGATTTCATTGCTAATCTAGCCATTTTTTTATTGGTTCTATAGTTGTAGCTTCGAGGAGTAGGTCCAAAAATAACACCACCACCAACATGGTTACCAGCGCGTATTGATCCTTGACGTGCTCTACCAGTGCCTTTTTGGCGAAATGGTTTTCTACCGCCACCCCTTACTTCACTTCGATTTTTAACTTTTGCTGTACCTTGACGTCTATTTGCTAATTGATTCTTAACGATTCGATGCACTACATCCTCATTTGGTTCAATTGCAAAAATAGCATCGTTTAATTCAACTTCGCCAACAATTTCGCCGTCTATATTAAACAAGTCTGTTTTAGCCATACTGTTCCTCCACTCTACCTATTTTTAACGGAAGTTTTGATTTCTAAAATTCCGCCTTTTGGTCCGGGAACTGCACCTTTGACAACCAAAATATTTCGTTCTCCGTCAACTTGAACAACTTCTAAGTTTTGAACAGTTGAACGTTTATTTCCCATTTGACCTGACATCTTCTTACCTTTAAATATTTTACCCGGTGTTGCTGAAGAGCCAATCGAACCACCAGTACGGTGGAATTTCGAACCATGAGACATACGTCCAATGCTAAAACCATGTCTTCTTACAACGCCTTGATAGCCTTTACCTTTTGAAGTACCAGTTACATCAACATGGTCGCCACTCTCAAACATTTCATCAACTTTTAGAACTTGACCTGTTTCATAGTCTTCATCAGTTTGAAACTCGCGCAAAACACGCATTGGTTCAATATCAATTTTTGAAAACTCACCAGTTGCTGGTTTATTCGCTTTCTTATTTTCTCCGTAACCAACTTTTACTGCTTGGTAACCATCGATTTCTTTAGTTTTGTTCTGTACAACTGTTATAGGGCCACAATCAATCACCGTAACTGGGATAGATAAGCCTTGTTCATCAAACAGTTGCGTCATACCGGCCTTTTTGCCTAGCATAAATCTGTTCATATTTTCCTCCTGGTTATTGGTTCGCTTTTAGCGAACATTGACCTTGGTAAAGTCTATAACTTTATTTCAATATTTACGCCCGCAGGCATTTCTAGCTTCATCAAAGATTCCATAGTTTTATTGTTTGGTGTAACAATATCGATTAGACGTTTATGAGTTCTTGCTTCAAATTGCTCACGTGAATCTTTGTGCTTATGAGGCGAACGTAAAATTGTAATGATTTCCTTTTCAGTAGGTAAAGGAATCGGGCCTGATACACTTGCGCCAGTACGATTTGCAGTTTCTACAATTCTGGATGCACTTTCATCTAATATTTGATGATCAAATGCCTTTAAGCGTATTCTTATTTTTTGATTGACAGCCATTCTATAACCTCCTATGCTGCTTATCCTTTTCACAACTGCCCCGGGTGTTTATTCATTTTTCATGACAAAACCCAGCAATCGTGTGCACACATTTACTGGGTGAAACCTACCAGGTTATGCTGCGAAATTGATTTGTCGTTTGAATCTTGTTCAAACTAGCTCGATTTAAGTTACCTAGACTTACCGCAGCGGTAAATTTAGCAATCTCAAATTTCAAAGCTTTGTCAAAATTTCCTATATGATTTTTTGACGCATGGATGAGTATATAATAATTATTTTAGTAATGCAAGTGTTTT
>JAAYRJ010000156.1 GCA_012518845.1 Clostridiaceae bacterium | reverse complement strand
TTGTTAACTTATGATATTAAACCAAAAATTTACGTTATTCCAACTGGTATTGATTTAAATAAATATAGCAACATAGACCAAAAAGAAGTAGATAAGATAAAAAAGAAATACAACATAACACCAGAAAGTATTTGTTTGATTTCAGTTTCTAGACTGTCAAATGAGAAACGTCTCCCTGTGTTGCTAGCTTATTTTGCCAAAACATGTGAAAAATATCCAGATAGAAAAATTCGTCTATTAGTAGTAGGTGATGGACCTCAAAAAGAGATCTTAGAAAAGCAAGTGTTAGATTTGGGTATATCTAATAAGGTCACATTTGCTGGTTATGTTGATTGGGAATCTATCCAAAATTATTACCATGCAGCCGATATTTTTGTTTCTGCTTCAAAAAGTGAGACACAGGGGTTAACCTATCTTGAAGCATTAGCTGCCAACATACCTATTTTGGCCCAAGAAGATCCCTGTCTAGATTATTTTTTACAGGACGGCAAAAATGGCAAAAGCTTTGATGATCAAAAAAGCTTTACTAGCAGTCTAAACTTTTTAGTTGATCAAATTCAAAATAATCCTGATTTTAAGCCTGCAGAAAATCTTTACACAAGGCAGGATTTTATTAATAAAGTCATCTCTGTATACAATGGAGCAATTATCCAGACGAAAGCAAAACAAAAACACTCAATACTTGCCTGAAAAATGGTATGATTGCTGGTCAAAAAGTATCCTCTCAAGTAAAAATTAATGTTATACTTTTCAAGGGATTTGATTCGTTTCTCTCTTAGGGAGGTAGCCTGTTTTATGGTAAAACTATTGCACCAGAGGTATTTCAGATCTCTTTTTTGAGTTAAGTTAACAGAAGCAAGATTTGAACTAGGAGCAAGTAGATGACTAATCTTCAAAAAAGAAAGAATTTATCTGCAAAATTTCAAAGCAAAGAAGAAATAAAAACACTATTGCAACCCCAAAAAAGAAGCTTTTTTGAAATTATAAAAAGGGCCTATGAACCAGTTTTTGAAAATAAAAGGCTAGTGGCTTGTCATCTAATTCATGCTATAGCTGGTGGACTCTTACCTCTTATTTCAGCTTTTGTTATTTTTGGATTGTCAGTATTTTAGAAACGATGAATTTTCAAAGTATTTCAACAATAGCAGAAGCTAAACCCTTAATTATCGCAGTAGCAATCTATTCAACAGCGTTTCTCACTCTTTCCCTTGTCACCATATTTCTTGAAAAAAAGAAATTTGCTCCATTCATGCAAATAAGAATGGATAAATTGAGTATTGCTTTAAAAAAGATTATATCCTCTGAATTTGGCTTTTTTGAAAATTCAAACTATATGGACTATATCAGGCAGGGACTTAATGCATTTTCATCTACAAATTCTGGACTAGAAGGAATATATCATGAGGTATTTTCAGTTGGAAAAAGTGTCGTCGCCTTTATCCTTCTTTCTATTATTTTGGGAAAAGTTAACAGTTTAATCCCAATCATTGGGGTCGTCACTATTATCGTAACGTCTCTGTCACAAAGGGCATCTTCTAAATACCATAGTGAGCTTATGCCAGAATATGGCGAGATTGATCGAAAACTTGGTTATGCAAATGACAAGGCGGGGGATTTCTCTTACGGTAAGGACATACGAGTATTTGATTTAAAGGACCGCTTTTCCAGACTAGTAGATGACGGAATCGATCGGTTGGACAAACTTCAAAAACGTCTACGTAAGAAAAAAATGATCACAAGTTTTCCAACGAGTTTAGGTTTTACTTTTTTATCGGTAGGCATCGTATACGTTCTAGGAGTTAATTTTCAAAATGACAGTATTTCAATTGCCAATTTGGTTATGATTTTGTCGATCATTGTCATTTACATAGCTCAAATTATCGAAATTGGCAGGGTCACCTTTTTTGTCATGGAGCAATCAATATATTTAGGTATTTCTTTCGATATTGAAGATAGCAAAACAGATATATCAGGTGGTTTAGATATAGATATTGAAATGATCAACCCTGAAATCATATTTGACAATGTATCTTTTAAATATCCGAATTCAGATACAAAGGTTTTAGAAAATTTAAGCCTAATAATAAATCCAGGTGAATCCGTCGCACTAGTTGGTATTAATGGAGCTGGTAAAACGACCCTTGTAAATTTAATAACTGGGCTTTATCAACCAACTGAAGGAAAGATTTATGTTGGGGAATATGATCTTAGTACTTTGTCTCAAAATACATTAAATGAGCTTATTGCTGTTGTTTTGCAAGAATTTGAGCCCTTGGCTTTAAGCGTTAAAGAAAATGTAGCTGCCACAACTGGCGCAATAAATGATCAGCTAGTTACAAGCTCTCTAGAAAAGGCTGGCATCCTGCCTAAAATAGAATCATATGATCATGGTATTGACTCGATGATGCTTCGTGTTGTTGAAGATGAAGGAGTTGTATTGTCAGGCGGAGAGAATCAGAAACTTTCCATTGCAAGAGCCTTATATAAAGAAAAGGCAAAGATTTTGATACTGGACGAACCAACATCTGCTCTTGACGCAATAGCTGAAGAGCAAATTTACCAAAATTTTGAAAGCATGATTGCAGGAAAAACAGGTATATTCATCTCTCATAGATTGGCATCAACACGATTTTGCGACAAAATTTTACTATTAAATGATGGGAAAATTGAACAAATTGGTAGCCATGCGGAACTTCTAAAAGAGGATGGGCATTATAAAAAAATGTATGAAACCCAAGCTTCATACTACAAGGGAGACAAAGATGGAAAAAATAATTAAAAATATCAGGGCTTTCATCAGTCTTTTTTCTATCATGTTAAAAGTTAGACCTTTGTTATTTGTTGTTTTGTTTTTTAATGCTTTAATTCAAACAGGGAATATATTAGTCAATATTTATATACCAAAATTAGCAATTGACTTCTTGATTAATAGAAATTTCGATAATTTTCTTAACTTTATTATTATTACTTTTGGCGTAAAGTTTTTTATACATTATCTAGGAGAAATATTCTCCCAAAAAGCGAATCATGAAATGTCTATAAGTTTGGAAAATGTAAACTTTGAGCTTTCTAAAAAGGCGATGTCTATGAAATATCAGTTTCTAGAAGACCCAGCTATATTAGAGCTAAAAGAAGCGAGTCTTTCTGTCTTAAAGCACGGTACCTTGTTTCAAATACTAACCTCAATTGGAGAAATGCTTTCTTCAGCATTTACCATTATTGGGATTGTTGTGATCCTGCTTAATTTTTCAGTCGTTTTATTTGTCATCGTGACATTACTTGCCATTGTGGGCTTTATCATCGACGGGCTTGTGACTCTTGAGACAAGAAAGTTCATGCAAAGATTGGTTCCTATTAACAGAAGATACAACTATTATTTCAGCACCTTATTCAAAAAGGAGGGGCAAAAAGATTACAGACTTTATGGGATTGGGCATAAGGTTATTGAGGAAATAAACAAATTTAATATAGAAATCTCTAAAGAAATTGATCAAGTTCAAAAGATTAACGCCAAAGGCAAATACCTACAGACAGCCTTTAATGTCTTAGCTACATTTATTTTATATACTTATGCTGGACTGCGCGTGCTGGGGCTACTTGGATCTGCCATTAGTATTGGTAATTTTTCTGTTTTAATAAATTCAAATGAATCTTATGCGAATGCGCTTAAACAATTTGGTCACGCAATATCCTATATAATCACTATGCTTCCACTAATGGAGCCATTAATTGATTATTTGTCACTTGAAGAAATTGATAATCATTCCTTTGATTTAAGTAGAGAACCAGGAAAGCTAAGGACATTAGCCTTTGAAAATGTATCCTTTACTTATCCTAAAACAGATAGAAAAATTTTAGACAATTTAAGTTTTGAGCTAAATCAAGGAGAAATTCTTTCCATTGTTGGAAGAAATAATTCTGGAAAATCAACCATTGTAAAGCTAATTTGTCGATTGTTTGAACCAGATGAAGGTAAAATTACTTGGAATGGGGTGGATATTAGAGAGTTTTCTTATCAAAAACATTTAAAGGAGCTGTCTACTGTCTTCCAAGATTTTAAATTGCTACCTATTAGAATATGGGAAAATATTGCGACAGGCTATGCCGACCTAGAATTGGATGAGACTGAAAAGCTGCCCCAAGAATTGGAAGCAAAAATTTTAGAAGTTGTTGAAAAGGTAGATATGGATGAAAAAATTTCTAAACTTCCTGAGGGCATCTATACCTGGATGGATAAGAATCTAAATGAGGAAGGCGTTGAATTTTCAGGCGGGCAAAATCAAAAATTAGCTATTGGACGAGCAATTTTCCAAGATTCTTCTGTAGCAATTTTAGATGAACCTACAGCTGCATTAGACCCACTTGCAGAAGCAGAAACCTATGAGCATTTTGCTGATTTGGTAAAGGGAAAAACAGCTATCTTCATATCTCACAGGATGTCCGCCTCTAAATTTTCTGATCGAATTCTCATTTTAGAAGATGGAAAAATAAGCGGGAACGGAAGTCATGAGGATTTATTAAAAACAAATACACTTTACAAAAATCTTTTTGATGCACAGGCACAGTATTACTTGAATTAAGTATTTTCAATTCATGGATAATCCATATGTTTGCTGACTTTGCAATTATGACCATTTGGTATCTTGATTTATAAAATAGAAAAAATGATAACAATATCAGTTGCATCCAATTCGAATTTGTTGGATATTATTGGGAAAAGGATAGCTGAAAGGAGAATAAGATGTCTAAAGTTAAAAGAATCATTTTCGCTTTTATTTGTGCTTATCTTATGACAGGATTAGTTGCTGGAATGTTAGGTGTTTTATTTCAATATGGTTTTGCCCTACATGGTTTAGGCTTTGATTTAGTGAGTGGTTTATCTTTCTTTTTTTTATGGCTTATTGCTTTGGCCAGTATATGTTTTATCTGTTTTTAGTTTACTTAAATATGATAGAAGTAACTTATGGCTTGCAATCATTTTGATTGGGGTTTTTATTCTTTGTTTATTAATTTTTTCTCTGATCTTTTCGAGGAAAAGAAAAGAAAGAAAGTTAAATTAAAATATGGATTATTGTGATTTTAGATTATTTTTAAGCGAAATTACTCTAAACAGTAAGTGAGTTAAGAAAGATAAATTAGAATTTGTAAGGATGTTTATTATGGCAACATTT
>JAAYRJ010000155.1 GCA_012518845.1 Clostridiaceae bacterium | reverse complement strand
AGTTAATACAGCCTGTAATCGCATGATTATCCGCAATTATTGTTTTAGCATGGATAAAACCAGGTGTATATTGCAGTATTTTTACATCTGATTCTAACAATCTTTCATAATGAGATTGGGTCACAACGTAAGCATACCACTTATCAGGTTTTCCTGGCGTTAAAAGACGCACATCAACACCTGATTCAGCTGCTCTACAAATATCTCTGACCATAGAATCATCAACAATAAAATATGGTGTACAAATATATAAATAATCTTTTGCATTATTTATTATTGAGCGATAAATGTCTTCAGCAGGATTTTTTGGATTATTTAGGGGCCCATCAACATACGGTATATAAAATCCTTGTTTTTCTATAGGTAAGTTTATTTTATTAAAATCAGGCATGTATTTTGCTATATCTTCTTCTATTTTTCTACTTTCGAGTTGCCACATTGACAAAAACATAGAAGTTAAACCCCAAACAGCATCGCCTTCAAGCCTAATAGCAGTGTCTTTCCAATGTCCAAATCGTTCATATAGATTGGCATATTCATCTGCTAAATTAGTTCCACCCGTATAACCAATCTGACCATCAATGACACAACATTTTTGATGATTACGAAAATTTATATATAGACGTGAAATATATCTAGCAACTGGATTAAAATTGTAAACTTTTATATTGTGTGAACGTAATCTTCTAATCAAATCATTTGGTGCTTTAATGATGCTACCAAAGTCATCAAATAATAACCTTACTTCAACCCCTTCTTGGGCCTTTTTAATTATTATATTTTCAATTTCATGCCATATTAAACCATCAGCTAAAATGAAATACTCCAAAAAAATGAAATTTTTTGCGTTTCGCAAATCTGCAAACATATCTACAAATTTTTTTTCGCCAAGGGTGTAATATTTACATTTTGTATTGCGATAAACTGGAAAACCCTGCTTGCTTAAAAAAGAAGCCTGTAAGCGATTTTCAGGATATTTTCTTAAAAAATTAGCATAATTTTTTATCTGAGGATCGAAATAAGGATCCATATTTTTTTTAATTTTTTTTACTTTCTTCTGATCTTCCTTAAAACGAGATTTTCTACCCCATAAAAAATAAATAAACAATCCAGCAACAGGAACGGCCAAAATAATAATTGTCCAGGCTATAACATATGAGGGATTTCGATCTTTATGGACAACAAAAAGAACAAAGATAACACTAATAACTTGTAAAACTGTGTAAAGGATTACGTAATCACGATTTAAGATATTTGCAATAGCAAAATTAAGAATAATAATGCCGATAACTAAAATTGCGACAAAAAAAAGTTTTACTAATCCTGGAATTTTAACAGCATAAGCTCTTTGATCAAGACTATCTTTTACAACTTGGGAATATGTATTTGATAAGTTTGGTGTCCCAGTTTTTTCGTTAATAATATTTTTCTTATCTGAAAATTTTTCTTTTGCCTCTTTTTTTGCCATGCTAAAATTGTACCATAGATATTTGTTACAATAATCATGATTATTATTAATTTAATCT
>JAAYRJ010000154.1 GCA_012518845.1 Clostridiaceae bacterium | reverse complement strand
TGGGGATTAATCATTACGGAAGATTATAATGTGACGCCTGAAGGTAGGGGATTTAGTGCCACCGCAGGTCTTTGGAATGATGATCAAATCAAAAGCCATACTCAATTACCTGAACGAGTTCATAAATATGGAGCAATTATTTTGGCTCAAATTTACCATTGTGGTCGCCAAACAACTACGGAGGCTATTCCTGATGGCTACAATATTCGTTCAACAAGTGCTCTAATGAGTCCGTTTGGCAATGAAATTCCTAAACCATTTACTACAGAGGAAGTGAAAGCACTCGTGCAAAGGTACGGTGATGCAGCCCTGCGTGCTAGGAAATGTGGCTTTGACTGAGTGGAAATCCATGCTGCCCATGGCTACCTAGTCGGTCAGTTCTTATCACCAAATATGAACAAACGCCTCGATCAATATGGTGGAAACTTCTGGAACCGCACCCGTTTCGCTCGTGAAATTGTAGAAGATATCCGAGAAAAATGCGGATCGGACTTTATCATTGACATGCGACTTAGTGCCGATGAATTTGTGGAAGGTGGCTTGAACATTGAAGATACAAAGGCAATCGCTATCATGATGGAAAAAACAGGCGTCGATATGTTCCACATTTCTGTTGGTAATCATACTTCGGTAGACTATAATGTTGCTTCTAATCACCATGCTCATGGATGGTTTACAGATTGGGCCGAACAGGTCAAACAAGTTGTTAGCGTTCCTATAATCACAGTTTCCAGAATTAATGATCCTTTCTTAGCCGACTCTATCTTGGCATCGGATAAGGCAGATTTAATTGCTATGGGACGTGCTTCCCTGGTTGATCCGGCAATGCCAAATAAAGCAAAGGAAGGAAAATTTGAAGACATTCGTCGCTGTATAGGTTGCAATGACGGTTGTATTGGAGTCTTGTTTACGGATAATCCTATTACCTGCGTACTTAACCCAGAGTTGGGCAATGAATATGAAGGTCCAATTTCCGAAGCGAAAGAAAAGAAAAAAGTTGCTGTCATAGGCGCAGGTCCTGGTGGTTTATCTGCAGCTATTGCAGCAGCAAAGGCAGGTCATAAAGTTACTGTCTACGAATCCAAGGAACATGCTGGTGGTTCTTTTTACTATGCAGCTGTTCCTCCAGCCAAAGGTGAAATTACTGATTTTATCGTATGGCAGACGACGCAATGTGAAAAATTAGGTGTTAAAATTAAATATAATACCAAGGTAGATCTCGAATATATTCAGAAAACAAAACCTGAGAAAATTATTGTAGCTACTGGTGCCAAACCATGGGTACCCAATATTGAAGGTTTAGAAGGAAATGAACATGCTTTTTTTGCTGAAGAAATCCTTGATGGTAAAGTAAAACCAGGTCATCACTGTGTGATTATTGGTGGCGGACAAGTTGGTGCGGAAACTGCTCTCTTTTTAGGCCAATTACTAAGAGACGTACCGATACTAGAAATGATGCCAGATATCGTCAGTGATGCTTATATGTCTGTTAATTGGGAATTAAAAAGTTCCTTAGCAAAACGCAAGGTCGATATGTGTGTTAATTCTAAAGTTGTACGAGTTAAAGGTAAAACCGTAGACTATTTTGATAAAAATGATAAAGAACACCACCTTGAAGCGGATACTATAATTATTGCTACAGGTTATCGTGCTAATGATACTTTATCTCAAGAGTTAAAGGAAGTTGGTTTTGATGTCGAGGTGATAGGAGATGCTGTTAAAGCCAGAGAAGTAGGTGCAGTTACTAGAGAGGGTTATTTGGCGGGTCGCTATGCTTAAATAAAGCTTACTATTCGAAAAAGATAATTGACCAACTAATCAGAAGTATAAGATGGAAAAAATATCCACAGAAAACATTTTATCCTGCTTTCTGTGGATATTTTATTTATAATTTTGCACGTATGGTATGTCTTCTTAAGCTTCTTCAAACCTTTATTCAGCAAGATTCTAGATACCATCCTCAAACATATAACAACAAATATTAGGCGTAACTTCAGCATGAGAGAATAATGAATACTTTTAGCATCCATGCCATCAAATATATTAAATCAAGTGAATCTTTGCCATGGTCGGTACATCTTCATTCTCATAAAAATTTCACTGAACTTTCTTTATTGATTTCAGGCGAGGGAAAACTATTTTGTAATAACGAGTCATATGAAATTAAGCCAGGTATGGTCATTATTAAGCCACCAGGTATTTTACATGCTGAATATTCCATGAAAACAAACCCTATAGAGCAATACTGTATTGCTATTGGTTTTACAGAAAACTGCAATGAAATCTTTCATAGTTTCAATATTGCTTCGGTCGGATCCCATGTTTTGCTCAATAACTATCTTGTCAGCAACATTCGATTACTTTATAACCTAAGAAAGTCTCAAGAAAACACGGATGAAATTTTGTATAAGATAGTTGAATCCAATTTGATTAATACTATTGCTCATCTGGTCACAAAGTACTCTATTTTAGATGAGAAAAGAACCAAATACAGCCCATTAATTCAAGATACTCTAAATTGCGTTAAGAATAATTATCAAAAGGATATTAGTCTGCAATCTTTAGCGGACCAGATGTATGTTAGTCCATCTCATCTTTCCAGGCAGTTCAAAAAAGAAATTGGTATCACTTTCTCCAATTATCTATCGGATATTCGGATCGGCGAAGCTCAGCGTATGTTATTATTTTGTGACGCGACCAACGAAAAAATTGCCTCGGCTTGTGGCTTTTCTAATATTCAGTATTTTTATAAGCAGTTTAAAAATATGACTTCTTTGACACCCAGTGAGTTTAGAAAAAAATATCAATAAATTTTGCTATTAATGAATTATCGTTATTTTCTATCGTCTCAAACACTGTAATAGTTCGTGGATACTCATAATGAGAAAATAATTAAGTAAACTTTTATAAATATGATCTTATAAAATAATGATATCCATTTTTATAGAGAAAACTGGATATCATTAAACAATACAGTTAATACTCTGGCAGAATATTCTCTACTATATTAAATTCCTTCTGATTTAATAAATAGAATAACCACCGTCTATAGGAAGATTAATACCTGTGACATATGACGAAGCTTCTGAAGATAAAAATAAAATGGCACCTTGTAATTCATCTGTCCTACCAAATCTTCTCAAAGGTACTGGTTCAAGTAGTATATCATGAGCTTCTTTATCCATAACACCTTCATGAATACCAGACCAAACATAACCAGGGGATATACTATTAACCCTGATGTTATAAGGCGCTAGTCCTGCTGCCATATATCGTGCTAATTGAGAAATACCCGCTTTGGTTGTTCCATACGCACAAACCGGAGTAGGTGATCCTCTAAAATTATTTGCATTATAGCCGGATAAAGAAGAAGTAAAAATAATAGAGCCACCATGATTATGTTCACGCATGATTTTTTGGGCTAGCTGGGCAGTTAGATGTGCACCATCAAGATTGATCTCAATCGTTTTGCGCCAAACATCGTATGGAACATCTACATCATCCCCACCCAAACAGACACCTGCATTGATATGAGCAATATCAACTGTACCTAATTCCTTAATCAAATCATCACGCAACTGATCAACTTGTTTCGAATCCGAAACATCGCAATACAAAGGTACAACCTTGACCTTATAACGATCAGAAAGTTCTTTAGCTACTGTCTCTAAATGAGCTTCGGTACCTGGTAGATCAACGATTGCCACATCCGCACCTGCCTCTGCCCAAGCAGCAGCTGTATTACGACCTATACCTCCTCCCCCTCCTGTCACAAATCCTTTTTTTCCTTTTAATGAAAATTTTTCCATTAAATTATAATCTGAATTTCTCCAGACATCTTTTTGGTAAACATCATAGTAATTTCCCATTCGAAACCTCCTTTTAAAATAAAATTCATTGATACTTTCCACAATTAAGGTGTTATGGTAAGTTGATTAACCACTATTACAGATATTACAGATGTCTGAATCTTTATATTTTCTAGCTAAAATACTCGTCCTTGACTCTATCTTGTAAGTAAACATTAGTGTAATTTTTGTCCTTTTTAGACTTCTCATAAAGATCATAAGCTGTATTAACACATTCTGAACATGCTTCTAATGGAATATTGATTGCACAAATTTTATGGCCTTGGCTACTACTTGAGTAAATAACCGAATAACCATTACAGTCTGGACAAACCTTAAACTTTTTTTGTTGATCAGAAAGAATTCCATCTGTATCGTAATAGACATTTTTATTTTCTTTAACAAATTCTTTGTCACCTATTGCTTTTTGGGCTAGCTGTTCTTTATTTTGCCAACGGTTGATTACTTGGTCACAAGTCCTTTTAACAGTGTCTGTAATTCTGTGGCTCTGACGGAGAGCTGCAGGATTATAATCTGGCTCATGCACATTTGAATAATCCAAACCTGCCATTGCTAAAATAATCCCTAGATTGACATAAGGTAGTGCTCCTTCAATCGAATAGCCCCCTTCTAATACAGCAATATCTGGATTTAGTCTGTCATTTAAAACAGCATAACCTTGGGCTGTAAAATTCATATTTGTGATTGGATCGGAATAATGATTGTCTTGCCCGGCAGAATTTATAATTAAGTCTGGTTGATATTCGTCCAAGATAGGCATAACAACATTATCTAAGACATAAAGGAATCCTTCTTCACCCGTTTGAGGTGGAAGCGGGATGTTAACATTATAGCCAAAAGCGGCTGGTCCACCCGACTCATGAACATCACCTGTTCCTGGATAAAGAGTCCTACCATCTTGATGAAAAGAGATGACCAGTGTGTCTGGATCATTCCAGTAAATATCTTCGGTTCCATCTCCATGATGACAATCCGTGTCTACGATGGCAACTTTGAGCTTACCATGCTTTGCCCTAATATGTTCAAGTGCCACAGCTTCAACATTAG
>JAAYRJ010000153.1 GCA_012518845.1 Clostridiaceae bacterium | reverse complement strand
TCGTTTTATCACAAATTTTCCCCTATTGTTTTGACACAAAAATTCTAATTTTTTCTTCTATGAATTTTGATTTATTAATAAATCTCTCCCAAGAATTACTAGAAAATTAAACTAATTCATCTTTTGTTTTTTTATAGATAAAGCAAAGTCTCATTTAGTTAAATACTCTTGCTTAAACCTCAATCAAATCAACTATATTATACACCTTGACTAAATCTGTCTCTACAAAATCATCTTTAATAACATAGATTTTACAGAGTAGTATTTTTGATGGATTTAGTTTTATTACTACTTCTGTGCTAGAATAATTTAAGTCTAGAATTATTTTTAGAAGGATGATAGATATGAATCCCTGGAATAAATTACCTGATGTTAGAATAAAACCTGATAATTTTTTAGCAGTTATTGAAATTCCCAAAGGGAGTAAACAAAAATATGAAGTTGATGAGAGCACAGGTCTGCTGCGTTTAGATCGCATTTTGTATACCTCTACTCACTATCCAGCAAACTATGGCTTTATTCCAAAAACTTTAGCTGACGATGAAGATCCTATCGATGTTCTGGTACTTTGTTCAGAAGCTTTGACCCCTCTTTGTATGGTTCAGTGTTATCCAATTGGTCTGATTAAGATGACTGATGATGATCAAATTGACGAAAAAATTATAGCGATCCCCTTCAATGATCCTCAAATGTCAGTTTATAAAGATATTGATGATCTGCCAAAACATCTCTATGAAGAAATTGAACATTTCTTCACAATATATAAAGAGCTTGAAAATATAAAAACAGATGTTTTGAAATCAGGAGATCGCAAGGCTGCTATTAAGGCAATCAAGAGGTCTCGTAAAGCCTATGTTGAGACTTTTGAATCTTTTTTTTAAATCCTATCCTAAATTCATTAAAATAGTCCAAACAAAAAACCAAACGTAAAGCTTAGCGTTTGGTTTCTCATTTAAATTTTTAATGTTTATTTTACATTAGAAACTTGTCACATATTGTCGATATTTTAGAATTATTCTCCCTCAGAGGCCCCATTTTCTGGGCTTTGTCCACCTAGTGGCTTCATGGTAGGAAAGAGTAAGACATCGCGAATTGTGGTCGAGTTGGTTAAGAGCATAACTAAACGATCTATTCCAATGCCAAGACCACCTGTAGGTGGCATAGCATACTCTAAAGCTTCTACAAAATCTTGATCTGGGAGGCTAGCTTCTTCATCGCCTTCTTTTCGTTTTTCAAGTTGATCTTGAAAGCGTTCTGCCTGATCACGTGGGTCATTTAATTCGGAATAAGCATTGCCATATTCTGAACCATTAATAAAAATTTCAAATCTTTCTGTCAAGCGCTGATCAGATTTTTTCTTTTTGGCAAGTGGCGAAACTTCGATCGGATAATCATAAATAAAAGTCGGTTGAACTAATTTATCTTCACATAATTCTTCAAAGAATAGATTAATTATTTCACCCCGAACCATTCCGGCTGCTTGTTCTAATAAACCATTTTCTTTGGCTACAGCTAATGCTTCTTCATCAGTATCAATCTGATCAAAGTCTACACTTGTAAATTTTTTGATAGCTTCTATCATGCTCATTCTAGCAAAAGGAGGCGTTAAATCTATTTCTAGCTCATCATATACTATTTTCAATGTATCATTAACAGCTAAACAAGCTGTAGAAATCAAATGCTCAGAAATTTCCATCATGCCATGATAATCTGTATAAGCTTGATAAAGCTCGAGCATGGTAAATTCTGGATTATGTTTGGTTGACATTCCTTCATTGCGGAAATTTCTACCTATTTCGTATACTCTCTCAAAACCACCAACAATTAAACGCTTTAAGTAAAGTTCAGGTGAAATTCGTAAAAACAAATCCAAATCCAATGTATTGTGATGGGTAATAAACGGTCTGGCCGCAGCTCCACCAGCTATTTGATTTAATAATGGCGTTTCTACTTCTATAAAATCTAATTTTTCTAATTCATGCCTGATAGTTGAAATAATTTTACTACGTTTTTCAAAAACTTCTTTTATTTCTGGATTTACAATTAAATCCAAATAACGCTTGCGGTATCTGGTATCGGTATCGGTCAGGCCATGGAATTTTTCGGGGAGAGGCCTGAGACATTTGCTTAGCAAACGATAGCCTTGATTTCTAACTGAAACTTCACCTCTTTGAGTTGTAAAGATTGTACCTTCTACCTCAACGATGTCACCTATATCAAGATTCTGCCAATCCTTGTAATCTGAATCTTCTAAAGCATCAATTTTTGTGAAAATTTGAATTCGACCTTGACGATCAGCTAGATCAACAAAACTAACTTTACCCATTCCCCGTTTAGCCATAATTCTACCAGCGACAGAAACTTTTTGGCCCTCAAGCTCTGCCAGGTTATCAATAATTTCTTGGCTATGATGCGTTTGTTTAGCAGTTGTTTCCCAAAAAGGATTCTTGCCTTGTTCGGACAAATCCTCCAGTTTATTAATTCTATTTAAAACCTGCTCTTGAATGTCCTCGGTTGCTTGTTGATCATTTTGAGGCACGCCCTCTTTGCTCATATTTTCTCCTATCATCTCGATTATTTTTCAGCGGTAATAATTAAGGAACAATTTTCTGACAAGCAATTGTTTCTTAAATTCATATCGTTATTTGTTGATTTCTAATATTTCGTATTTTAATTTTCCTGCTGGAGAGCGAACTGTAACAGTATCACCTTCTTTTGCTCCCATAATTGCAGCACCAACTGGTGATTCATTAGAAATTTTTGCTTTTACAATATCTTCTTCTTGTGGACCGACTATCGTATAAGTCATTTCTTCATCAAACTCAAGATCCTTGAGTTTAACTACGGAACCTAAAGTGACTTCTTCGCTTGAGATTGATGTCTCTTCGATGACTTTAGCATGTTTAAGGATTACTTCTATTTCTGCTATTCTGCCTTCATTTTTAGCTTGAGCTTCTTTAGCATCATCATATTCTGAATTTTCCGAAAGATCGCCTAATGCTCTTGCCTCTTTGAGACGTTCTGCAATATCCATCGATAATTCAGTTTTTCGATGTTCTAATTCACTTTGTAATTCTTTAACACCTTCATAGGTCATTTCATAGACTCTTGTTGTCATATATATCTACCTTTCATGCTTATATTACTTTTGTTGCTAGACAAAATTTGTCTTACTACATTTTTTGCACTATATAATGAATTAATTTATTTATTATAATCACTATCTTTTCTGATTACATCATGGGCTCCACCTTCAACAATACTGGTTGGAGAAACAATAACTAATCTTGCTTTTTCTTTAAATTCATCTAGGGTGATAGAACCGCAAGAACACATTGTTGCTTTTATTTTAGCAACTGTATGATCAACATTGTCCTTTAGTTTACCTGCATATGGCACATAGGAATCGACCCCTTCTTCAAAAGCCATTTTACCTGAACTTTGACCATCATCATAGCGTTGCCAATTACGAGCACGGTTTGAACCTTCACCCCAATATTCTTTTACATAATTTCCATTAACCATCAGTCGTCTAGTTGGACTTTCGTCAAATCTAGCAAAATAACGACCGAGCATCAAAAAGTCTGCTCCCATCGCTAAAGCTAAAGTCATATGATAATCGTGAACAATTCCACCATCTGAACAAATTGGGATATAAATACCAGTTTCTTCAAAATAACGATCACGTTCTGCTGCAACTGCAATGACAGCTGAAGCTTGACCCTGACCAATACCCTTTTGTTCTCTTGTTATACAGATAGAACCACCACCAATACCTACCTTAATAAAATCCGCACCTGCATCGGCTAGGTAACGAAATCCTTGCGCGTCGACAACATTTCCCGCACCGACGTGAACAGAATCACCATACTTATCTTTGATCCAGACTAAAGTGTCCTTCTGCCATTCAGAAAAACCATCTGATGAATCAATGCAAAGAACATCAGCACCTGCTTCAAGCAAAGCTGGTACCCTAGCTTCGTAATCTCTAGTATTAATACCTGCACCTACCAGTAACCGTTTGTCTGAATCTAGCATTTCATCTGGATTTGCTTTGTGGCTATCATAATCTTTACGAAAAACTAGACTAACAAGTCTACCTTCTTTATCTATAATTGGCAATTGATTAACTTTATGATCCCAAATTATATCATTAGCTTCTGAAAGAGTTATGCCTTCTTCACCATAAATGACTTCCTCAATTGGTGTCATAAAATCTTTGACTTTTTCATCACCTTTAATTCTAGAAATACGATAATCACGACTAGTTACTATACCTAGCAATTTTCCAGTAGATGTACCATCAGACGTGATTGGCACAGTAGAATGTCCTGTTTTTTCTTTCAAATTCAAAACATCTGTAACTGTAGCTTCTGGTGGTAAATTGGTGTCACTAGGTACAAAACCAGCTTTATACTTTTTTACTTTTTGAATCATTTCAGCCTGTGATTCAATTGGTTGTGAGCCAAATATAAATGACATTCCACCTGATCTTGCTAGGGCAATCGCTAAACCATCGTTGGAAACTGATTGCATAATGGCTGATGTGAATGGAATATTTAAGCTAATTGGAGATTCTTCTTCACCTTTTTTATATTTAACAAGTGGAGCTTTTAAAGAAACATTACTAGGAACACATTCTTTTGTTGTCAAATTAGGGATAAGTAAATATTCACTAAAAGTGCGTGATAATTCAGATTGAATGAATGCCATACTTCCTCCTTGAAAGTTATTAATTTTATTTATTCTTATTGTATATCATAGCTGCTTCAATGAAGGCAACAAAAACTGGGTGCGGTTTGATCGGTCTTGATTTAAATTCTGGATGTGAGATCAAGCCAATATAAAAAGGATGATCTGGATATTCCACTGCTTCAACTAACTTGCCATCTGGCGATACACCCGAGAAAACTAGTCCCGCTTCTAGTAAAGGACCTTGCCAAGCGAGATTAAATTCACGGCGATGATGATGTCTTTCTGATGTTTCGGTCAATTTATAAATTTTTTCTAATTTTGTATCTTCTTTTATATGCATTGGATAAGCACCCAAACGCATCGGTTGATCTGTAAGTGGGATATCCTCTAAATTTTCTTTTTGCTCATCCGTCAAGGATGCATAATAAAAGATATCTGAACAACTTCTCTCACATTCATCGGTATGAGCATCTTTGATTCCAGCAATATTGCGGGCGATTTCTACAACTCCCATTTGCATACCTAGACCAAGACCTAAGAATGGGATTTTGTGTTCTCTGGCATATTTAGCTGCATCAATCATACCCTCCATACCTCTAGGACCAAAACCTCCTGGAATTAAAATTGCATCTACCTCGGCAAATATATTGTCTAATTCCTCTTCTGTTTTATTTTCTAAAGGATCGCTGTCAATCCAAATTATTTCTGTATCACAACCAAGTTTAATTGAAGCATGCAAAATTGCCTCTACAGAAGATAAATATGCATCTTGCATTTGAACATATTTACCCACTAAAGCAACTTTTAATTTTTTTGTCATATATTGAATTTGTTGATTCAAAAGTTTCCATGAACTTAAATCTGGTTCAATAAACTGAGCTATTTTTAATTGGTTACAGACAACGTTGGCAAAACCTTGTTCTTCAAAATATAAAGGTAAAGCATAGACAGTTGGCATATCAACATTTTCAATAACATTTTCAAATTTCACATTGCAAAAGTTAGCTACTTTATG
>JAAYRJ010000152.1 GCA_012518845.1 Clostridiaceae bacterium | reverse complement strand
CGCTATTGTTAAATATTATAATTCTAAAAATGGTCTAGTATACTATAACACAGTATTATTAAGACTATTATCAAAAATCACTAAGCAAGAATTTACTTCATTACCAGTTGAAAGTTCAGCAGTTTTTAAATGTGAATATTTTGGCGCTCGTGACGTGATTGCAAGAAACTATTTTATTAAAACGCAAGGAAAAATGGAAAATAAGCTAGCATGTGAGATTGATACAATTGACCCCCTTAACATTAAAATGACTAACGAACCAAAACCGTCAAAATATAATTTTAGTGATGAAATGGTGCAGGGGTCTAAAGTATTGTTAAATGGTATCTACGGGGTTCCAGCTCTTCGTATTCATTTTGATATTTTTAAACGTGTTGGGAACGATTTTGAAAACGTCAAAAACGGTTTTACTAATAAGGAAAGAAATATCGTTTTTTCTGCTGGTGTGACTGCTTTTGCCTTCCATAACCTATTATCACCTCTACAATACCTAACAGATGAAGAAATAGATAAATATTTCTGGTATGCTGATACTGATAGCCTTTACATGGATAAGCGAGCACTTGACAAGTTCCCTAAATCAATGTTTCATAAAATGAATTTAGGCTGTTGGGATATTGAACATGAAAACATCACAAAATTTTACGCTTTTAATCATAAAAAATATTGTCTATATGACAACGGCATTGTTGTTCGCTGTGGCGGGGTATCAAAATCACTTATCAAAGAATGGATAAAACATTCACACAATGACTTTGAATTTTTTGTCAAGTGTTATTTTTCAGATGGCACTATTGTACCATCAACACGTTCAATCAGAAACGAATATAACACCATATCAATTTATAATTCATCTGCTAAACTTGAAAAAGGTTTTCCATATTTTGATAGTTATATCTTAAAAAACGAAAAAGAACTTGAAAAAATCAAAGCACAAATACGTGATGAAATAGCCAACCAAAACTCAAATGAGTTGTTATATGTTGAAACTCCTTACGGTTCAATTGGTTCTAATGAAATTATACCGAATGAAGAAATACCAGAAAATAATAATATTCGTGAATTGATTGAAGAATATAACAACTTTAAAAGACACAATCAAAAGGACTTATTTTAGGATAAGCCCTTTTTTTCGTATAATAAATTCGTTGAAAAGTCACACCATTCTAAATTATACCAAGCATTATTTGTTTTGTCATGATCCAAGTGATGAACTGTATTATAATTGTTTGGGTTAGGTATGTATGTTTCAGCGACTAATCTATATACGTATACTGTTTTATATAAACCGTTTTGTGATAGGTTAACCCTTTCACGTCCGCCTTTATCATATCTTGTCTTTAAGATTTTTCCCGTTTTCTTATTCTTAACTAAGCCACCGTTTTGAATTAGATAATTAGTAAATACAGGGTGTTCTTTCCACTCAATAGATACACTTCTCAAATCGTTTGACATCTTTTATACTAATGTTTAATTCTGGCAAACCGAACTTATCTTTTAAAGCAATAACAGTCTTAATGTCAGCAATATCCAAGCGTTTACCATTAAGACAAGCACGGTAACCATAGTTAGTGTCAAAATATAAGCAATCATAAGGATAGTGCTTATCTTCAATATTAAAATTAATATCACTCATTTTTTTTCTTCTCCTTAATCATTTTCAAAATTTCTGGATCAACAGTTTTAACTGTTTCTTCTTTAACGACTTCAGTTTTTCCAACTTGCTCATTATCAAGCATGTTTTTAAGCTTGTCAGGTACAGGAATAAATACGCTAGCATTTTCAACAATGGAAATAATTTCCATGATTAAATAATAACCAACAATATAAGTTGTTAAATCTGTTCTAAGATATGCACTTAAAATAATAGATACCACCACCACGCACCAGATTGAAACTTTTGCAAGCGCACCGTGTTTCATCTTTTTACTTGATACATTTTTCTGGTCGTATGCTTTAATAAAACCAGTGACAATGTCTAAAATATTACACATCAATAAATACTGCATTAATGTAGTCATATGTATATACCTCCTTTCTCATAATATTATACCATAAAAAAAGCACCTTTAAAAGGTGCTGTTTTCTAGTTACCATCCACAATGTTTTTAATAAATGGATACCATTGTTTAGCTCCTGCGTATCGTGTTGGTAGAGAGTCTGGTACGTTAGCACGTTCCCAAAATTGATAAACGTTGTCCACACCCTCTCTAGTGCTTTCAGAATTAACTAAGCATTTTTTAAGGACTTCGGTAGTCGGTCCTTCCTTAAAAGCG
This sequence comes from Clostridiaceae bacterium, assembly GCA_012518845.1. GTDB lineage: Bacteria > Bacillota > Clostridia > Saccharofermentanales > DTU023 > UBA5436. The sequence goes on along the minus strand of JAAYRJ010000152.1, from coordinate 152 downwards.
TATTCCATTTGTGTTTGAAGAGAATACCATCCTTTTCCGTTTTCTTTTCCGTATTTTACCAGTCCCTCACCTCGTGGCCCTGTCCACTGACCTAAACCAAGTCCACAATAGTGACGTCCGTCACTTCCTTTATATGCCTCCTCATTTAAGGG
>JAAYRJ010000151.1 GCA_012518845.1 Clostridiaceae bacterium | reverse complement strand
GAAACATTATTGTTGTCTGATCTTAATGGTATCTTAAATCCATTTATGGCTGATGTTTCAACCATTTATGCTGTAAAATAACAGGCATAACTTAACTTAAATAGTACCAAACCTAATCATCACCCACATAATTGAGGATGATTAGGTTTTTTATTAACAATTTTGATACAGATATTTTTATAAGTACGTCACTACTAATTTTTTTATTAATTAGGTTTGATACATAATATTTTTGTATTTAAATGATCTTTTTTGAAAAATCATATTCTACAAAATTAACTGTTTTTCTATAATCAATTTACGAATAATTTGCATTAGGTCAATAAAATATTAGTCTATTATTTAAATAAAATGCAATACTAAAAAGAACACAATTTGAAAGATGTATTTGTTGATAATGCTTAATAATAACTCGATATTTTGATCATAATGCCTTATTTATTAAATCGATTTGCAATATCTCTTGCTGGATTATATAAATAATATTATATCTTGAGTTAAATCAATTTTTGGTAAAAAAGCACCACTTTTAGAAGTTGTATTGCTTTGGCTAATTGATTTAGCATAATGTATTGATAGACATTCCACTGTCTACAGGAAAAACGAAGGATAGGAGAAAAAAATGAAAAAGAAAATTCTTAGTGTGCTTTTAGCTATTACTATGCTTTTAGTACTAGTTGTTGGCTGTGGTGGAGCTGCTGAAGACACATCAACTGATTCTGCAGATGTCGCTGATGATGCACCTGCTGCAGATGGAGACATTAAAATAGGAGTTTCTATTTGGAGTTCAACTGACGTTTTAGGATCTCAATGTAAACGTATTTTGGATGCTGCTTCAGAAGCATTAGGTGTACAAGTACAATATGTAGACCAAGGTCACGTATCCGAAAAAGTTACTGCTTCAGTTGAACAATTAGTTGCAGCTGATTGTGATGGTATTATTATTTGTAATGCATCCGATACAGAGATGACTTCAGCTATTAAAACTGCTTCTGATAATGAAGTTTATATTGCTCAATTCTTTAGATCAATACATCCAGAGAATAGTGCGGATATTTACAAAATGGCAGAAGAATCACCTTATTATGTTGGTGCAGTTTATGAAAATGAACCAGATAATGGTGCACAATTAGCACAGATCTTAATTGATAAAGGTTCACGTAATATCGGTTTAATTGGCTGGGAGCAAGGCGATTCAACTTGGTTAGGTCGTTGGGAAGGTTATCAAGCAGGTGTAGATAACTGGAATGCTGAAAATCCAGATGATCCTGTAAAATTATCAGATCCTCAATATGCAGGTACAACTTCTGATGGTGGAGCAAGAGCTGCTGAAGCTTTGATGGCTGCAGATCCTACAATTGATGCACTTATTCCTGCTGGCGGTGGCGGTGACCCACTTCAAGGTGCTATTGCTGCTGTTGAGCGTGCAGGTAAAGTAGATAGTGTAAACATTGTTTCAACTGACTTTTTGCCTGATTTAGGCGAACGTTTAGCAAATGGTTCAATAGCTGGTCAATCAGGTGGTCATTTCTGCGATCCATTGTTCTCATTTATGATGGTGTATAACGCTATTAAAGGAAATTATGAAGTGCCTACGGATGGATTTTATTCTGTAGAATTCCCATACTTGTTCGTATCCTCTGTTGAAGAATATGAAGGTTATGAGGAATACTTTGTAGATAACTTACCTTATACTAATGATGAATTAGTTGCTATTTCAGAAATGTCTTTCGAGGATATGGAACAGGTAGCTCTTAATTTAACAGTTGAAGATGCTAAGGCTCGCTCGACAGATCCAATTAAATAGTTTTAAATAAGTGAATTATGACCCGTAACGAAGCTTTTTCTTTACGGGTCTTTTATTGATTTGAGGAGAACTTTCGAAATGGATAAAACTCTAGATAAAACAAAAAAGACGACGGGAAGTTTGAGTGGCTTTGCGATATTAGCGATACTGATTGTAGTTTCTTGGGCTATATTTAAGATACTTACACCTCATAATTTTGGTAGTGCTGCAAATATGGTTCAATATTTTGAAGCAAGTTTAATTTATTCAACAGGTGCACTTGGATTTTATTTTGTAATGGTCATGGGCTTATTTGACTTTTCGATTGGTGCGAATGTTATCCTTTCAGCAATAGTGGGTAATGTACTTGCCTCTAGATTTGAGCTCGGTTATGTAGGACTTGTTGTTGGAAGCATCGTTTGTGGTGGATTGGTAGGACTAATTAATGGATTATTCTATGTCAAATTACGCATCCCTTCAATGATTGTTACGACTGGTCTAGCCTTAATTTATGAGTCTTTAGCTAGCTTTATAGCTGGCGGTGTGGAGCAAACTTTGCCATCAGAATTACGTGGATTTGGTAAAGCTCCAGGAAAT
>JAAYRJ010000150.1 GCA_012518845.1 Clostridiaceae bacterium | reverse complement strand
TTTCTAATATAAGTTTAGGCCATGAAATATCTGGCAAGCTAAATTTTCCGCGTCGAGTAAATTCGGCAGTTCTAAATTCTGCAGTGATGCAAATATTTTCCGATTTTGCCAAGCAAATTGTTAAGGGGTTAGGTACTAAAAATATTGACGCACCGATTAATATTTTAAAAGCAGATGGAGGCACCATGACCTTGGAGCAAGGTGTAGATAAGCCAGTTGAGACTATTCTTTCTGGACCTGCCGCAAGCTTTATGGGCATTATGGCACTATTAGAAAATGAAGAGGATGCTATTCTGATGGATATTGGTGGGACAACAACCGATATCTTCTTTGTTGTAGATAAAAACCCACTCTTTGAACCTTTAGGAGCAGAAATTGATGGTCATAAAACCTTAGTGCGAGCTCTATATGTACATTCTGTAGGTCTGGGTGGTGACTCCGCTATAATATTAGAAAATGATCAACTGAAAATTGGACCAAGAAGGCTTGGTAAACCTATGGCTATGGGCGGTGATTACCCCACACCAACAGATGCAATGATCCATTTAGGAAAATTAGATGTAGGTAACAAAGAGCAGGCACAAGTTGCTATGAATCAGCTAGCTACAGAATTAAATTGTAGCAGTAAAGAGATAGCTGAACAGATCTTAGAAAATTTTGCTGATCGTCTTAAAGTAGAAGTTGATCAGAGTCTAGAAATCATTAACAACAAACCACTTTATACAGTTCGTGAAGTCTTGGAAGATAAAAAACTAGAACCTCAGGAAATTCGTCTGATCGGTGGACCAGCAGCAATATTGAGCAAATATGTTGAGCAAAGTTTTGAACTTAAAACAATTTATCCTCAAGATTTTAGTGTTGCCAATGCAATAGGAGCTGCACTTGCAATTCCTAGTTTTGAAACTAATTTAATAGCAGATACGGGACGAGATATTTTATCTGTGCCAGAACTATCAATTTATGAACAAATCTCTCGTCGTTACGATTTAACTGATGCCAAAAAATTAGTCATAGAGGAATTAGAAAAGTCGGGCTATGAAGCTGAAATTGTTGAAGAGGAAAGCTTTAATATGGTTGATGGTTTTAGAGAAAATCAGAATATTAGGATTAAGGCGCAAATCAAGCCTGGTCTAGAATATAGCTTAGTAAAGGAGCAGAGCTAATGAAAGCTAAAAATAAATTAGGTTTAGTCTTTTTTCCAGCTTTTGATTGGGCAATATCTAGAACCCATCCAGAACGTGAGGAAAGACTTCTATATACAATGGATCAACTTTTAGAAGAGGGTGTACGCGATATTGAAGGCATTGAATTTCATAATCCTGAAATTGCCAGCAACAAGGATATTGAACGGACACATTTTGTTGTTCCCACAGTTGATGATAGGTTGACTCAATCTCATAAAGTATCGATCGGTGGTACGATTAAGGCTTTTAATCTTGTGATGGAAAACAAGGTAGATAAAGCCTTTGCATTAGTAAGACCTCCGGGTCATCATGCCCATACAGTTGTCTACGGTGATAGAGGTTTTTGTATCGCTAATGTTGAAGCTGTGGCACTTGAACATATTAGGGCAAAGCATGGTAAGCTCAAAGTTGCCATCGTAGACACGGATTGTCATCATGGAGATGGAACCGAAGATATTTACTGGAATGATCCAGACAC
>JAAYRJ010000149.1 GCA_012518845.1 Clostridiaceae bacterium | reverse complement strand
TGCCTATTCTTTGAATAATTTACTTGGTAAAAGTTGCTGCAATCTGATCTGCAAATTTTTCTAAGTCTGATAATTGTTCTGGTGCAACAGAACTCTTTATTTTAAAAGGTTCCGCAATTTCTTCTAAATTTTTAGATTTACTGAAAATGTCTCTAGCAATCATTAAGGCGCGTCCACCCCAGCTTTGATTTTCAAGGAAAGCAATTTTACGATTAGCATAGTTAAGCATTGTAAGTTCACGTAACAGTGCATCCATACCAGGATACAACTCCGTATTGTATGTTAAGCAGGTAAAAACTGCATGTGAAAAACGGAATAAATCTGCAATTATTTCGGAAACAGGTGTTTTTGAAACGTCATAAATTCTAATGTTTGAGATATTCCTATCTGCTAACATCGCAGCTAAAATATCATTGAGATTTTGCGAATTTCCATACATGGAAGCAGAGACAAAAACTATACCTTCTTCTTCCGGCTCATAGGTAGCCCACTTTTGATATTTATCCATGATCATGGCAATGTCTTCTCGTGTGCGGAAAATTAGTCCATGTAAGGGACAAATCATTTTTATCTTAAGATCTAAATCTTCTATTTTTTTGAAAACACGCATCACGGAAGCACCATGACGACCTACAATGTTAATATAGTAGCGACGTGCTTCTGCAAGCCAATCGCGTTCAAAATTAACTTGATCTGCAAATAGATGTCCTTCTATTGCTCCAAAAGAACCAAATGCATCCGCAGAAAACAAAATCTTATCCGTGCTATCATAACTCATCATGACTTCTGGCCAATGTACATTAGGTGCCATAATAAATTGTAATTTATGTTTACCTAAATCTAAGGTATCGCCTTCACCAACAACTCGCACTCTATCTTCATACTCTAAATGATAGAATTGATGCATGAAATCCAAGCCTTTTTTGGTTAGTAGCATCGTGCAATTTGGGTATTCACGTAAGATATTATTAAGACTACTACAATGATCAGGTTCAACATGATGAACGATTAAATAGTCCAAATCTCTTCCATCTAAAGCAGCTCTAACATTTTCATAATATCTTTCTGAAACGGTTTCATCTATACCGTCTAAGAGAGCAGTTTTTTCATCCTTAATTAAGTATGAGTGATAAGCTACACCTTGCGGTAATTCGAACATATTCTCAAATAGATCTAAACGACGATCACTTTCGCCTACATAATAAATAGTTTCATTTATTTTTCTTGGATAATACATCTTAAGCCTCCATAATTGAGTGTTTTTATTCTGATAATAGATTAGATGTCAGCAAACAAAATTGCAACAATTTAGATAAATACGTTAACTATACTATTAAATAAAAAAGTAATGATGATACCTGAAATAGTGGGCACTAAAAACGACATAAAAGTCCATTTCCAGCTTTGTGTCTCTTTTTTAATCGTGATTAAAGTTGTAGAACAAGGCCAATGCATTACCGTAAATAAGAGTACGCTGACAGCTGTTACCCAAGTCCAGCCATTTGCAATTAGTAAATTTCCTAAAGCAGCACCTTCAAGTTCTATAAGCCCACCACCTTGCGCTAGGTAAATCATAATCATAATCGGCATTACAATTTCGTTAGCTGGCAAGCCTAAAATGAAGCCTGTTAGAATTACTCCATCCATACCTAAAGCTCTGCCAAATGGATCTAATAAATTTGTAAAAGCATATAGAAGAGTTGAATCACCATAGCTAACATTACTTAAGACCCAAATAATAAGTCCAGCAGGTGCTGCAGCTACAATTGCTCTACCTAAAACTTTAATAGTACGATCAAAAATACTGCGAACAATAACTCTACCTATTTGAGGTTTTCGATAAGGTGGAAGCTCCAAAGTAAATGAAGAAGGTACACCCTTAAGAACAGTCATCGACAATATTTTTGAAACTAGTAAAGTCATGACAATACTGAAAATTATCACCAAAACTAGTGACAAGGCACCAAGAACAGAACTCATGGAAGAACTTAAACCACTAATTCCGCCTATAAAGAAAATAGTAATAACAGAAATTAAGATTGGAAATCGACCATTACAAGGTGAAAAATTGTTCGTGATAATAGCAAGTAGTCGTTCCCTTGGTGAATCTATGATTCTAGCTCCCGTAACACCAACTGCATTACAGCCATAGCCCATACACATTGTTAAGGCTTGCTTACCACAAGCATCACAACTCTTAAAAAAATGATCTAAATTAAAGGCAACTCGCGGCAAATAACCAAGATCCTCTAATAAAGTAAACATCGGAAAGAAAATAGCCATAGGGGGAAGCATGACACTTACAACCCAAGCTGTGACATTATAAACACCATGAATTAAAATATCGACAACTAAAAATGGAACACCTATAGACAAAGCACCAGCAGCTAGTTTCTCTTCAAGACCAAACAGTAAATTTGCGAGTAAAGTTGAGGGATAATTAGCTCCCGTAATTGTAATCCAAAATACTACAAACAATAATATTAACATGATCGGAAACCCAGTAGCCTTACTGGTTAAGATTTTATCTAATTTTCTGTCAGTTGCGTCACTTTCTTTTCCATGTTGGGTAATAAAACGGTCAGCAAGTAAGAGAGAATATTGAACAACCATCTCAACAATGCCATCTTGAACTTCAACAACTGTTCGATCATTTTCTTTTAAATATTGTTCATATTTTTCTAAAGCTAATTTGATAGATTTGTCCTTTATAAGTTCAAATCCTAAAAAGTCAGTTAATGATTTTTGAAAATTATCATCACCATCAAGTAATTTAATTGAAACCCAGCGTGAGTCCAAAGAATCACCTACTAAGGCTTGAACTGGTTCCTTTAATAGTGAGATACCTTTTTCAATATAATCGGGATAAGTGATGTCAAACTGAGCCGGTTCGCTATGAATCGCTTTTTTTATCGCAGCTTGTAATTCATCTAAACCAATTTTTGATCTAGCTGCAGTACCTACAACTGGTACACCTAATTCTTTCTCCATAGCTTCTAGATCAATTTTGATATTGCGTTTTTTTGCTTCATCACATAAATTGACACAAACGACAGCTTTTTTGCCTGTTTCAAGTACCTGTAAAACAAGATTTAGATTACGTGCAAGTCCAGTGGCATCACATACAACAACCACTACATCTGGCTCGCCAAAACAGATAAAGTCTCGTGCAGCTTCTTCTTCAGCAGATCTAGCTATTAAAGAATAACTACCTGGAACGTCCACCATGATGTAGTTATCGTCATCATACTCATAATATCCCTGAACATTTTCAACCGTTTTGCCTGGCCAATTACCAGTATGCTGCCTCATTCCAGTTAATGCATTAAAAACAGTAGATTTACCAACATTTGGGTTACCTGCTAAAGCTATGACTTTATCATCTTCAGATTTTTTTTCGATTATAAGTTTTTGATCTACAGCACTAGATTTATGAAAAAGTTTTCTAGACATTTATTTCCTCTACTAAAATATTATCAGTGTCGTCTTTTCTAATAGCTATCACTGTTCCATTAATACGATACGCTGTTAAATCTCCGATAGCAGCAGTGTTTAGTGAATCTACATTATTGCCAACGATAAAGCCAAGATCCTGCAAGCGTCTCCGCATACCATCTTCTGCAATAACCTCTGTGATAACAGCAGATTTTCCATTTGGAATGTCCGATAAAGTTAATTTCGTTTCTAAGGGTTCCATATAACTCCATAACTACATTTACAAAATATTTTCTTTTTTCAAACAACAATTAGTCCCATAATGAAATGGATTTGGCGTTTTGTCAAGTGTGCCTAACATTTTTGTTAAACTTATTCCTGAACATAATATTAACAGACAAAATTATGTCAGATGAGTTAGATCATTTTAAGGAAAATTTAGGTACGTATTCAGTATTGGAAATTTATTTAGAGATATTTCTTAGCATTCTCGTCACCCATAGCCTCAAGTAGGCTATCTCGTAAGTCGTTCTTGATTTTGAGCATTTTTTGTTCAGATTCTAATCTTACTGTTTTGGCTCTTTCTGAAATTTCTATCGAGCCTTGAATTGTCTCGATTAAGTCTTGATTTGCTTTTTCTAAAGTTTCGACATCCACAATAGAGCGCTCGGCTTCTTCCCTAACTCCAAGTGTTGTCTGTTTTAACTTTTCAGCATTTTCTCTAATTAATTGATTTGTTGCTTCAGAAACAGATCTTTGCATTTCCAAAACTTCTTCTTGCTTGGCTAGACCAAGTGCAATAACAGTTTGGGACTTCCAGAGAGGGATTGTATTATTTACAGCATCGTTAATTTTATTTGCTAACAGATGATCATTGTTTTGAATCAAACGAATTTGCGGAGCAGTTTGCATGGCCAAAGTTTGGGAAATTTTCAAGTCATGCACCTTTTTCTCAAACCGGTTAACATTTTCTTCTAAATCAGAAACGACTTGAACCGCCATAACATTGTCTGAGTTATGAGCTTCCTCATATAATCTTGGTAGAGTTTCATTTCTCATTTCTTGAATTTTTTGTTCACCTGCAGAAATATATAATTGTAAATCATTAAAATAATTAAGATTTTGATCATACAAACGGTCAAATAATTGAATGTTTTTTAATAGTTCTTTTTGTTCACTTTGAAGATGTGCCTTAATACTATCAATTTGACCCGATAAATCATCATATTGGGCTAAATAACGCTGAATTTTGCTTTTTCCACTACTAAATAGTTTGGTAATAAAACCTTTATCGTCATCGGGTGAATCTAATTTTTTGACCTTCATTAACAAATCGGTCATTAACTCACCCGTTTTGCCAGCGTCTTTAGATCTAACTTGGGTTAAAATGCTATCACTAAATGAAGATATGTTTTTTTGAGCTTCTAAGGCATACAAATTTGTAGATGTAGTATCTTTTAAATCAATTGTCGCCGCAATTTCGTTGACTTTTTCTTGTTCTTCAGGACTTAATTGTTGAACTTGTTGCTCAATTTCGGCAACCATCTCTACTTCTGATGAATTTTCAAGATTTGGTTTTGCATCTTTTAATAAACTATCCAAGGTTAAATCTGCCATTTTTTGTTCTCCTATTATCAAAATTAATTTATATTTTTTCTTATTAAGGTCTTATTTATTTTTTATCAATTACTAGTCAATGAGTAATTGAATCCATTAAGATTTGCATGGTATCTATATCAGGCATTGGCATAACACTAGTAATATCTTCGGGTACTCCGGCTACATTAAAAGAATCAACTCCTCCAGTACCAGCAGTAATTGTGCGAAAGCCATGTTCCTGCCAGGCAATTCGCTGGATATTTTCACTAGTTAAGGCTTTAAGACCAAGCTCAGCTTCTTCATTTAAGGCAATATAGATATGACTTGACCAAACAGTAGGTGAAGGATAAAGAATAATTATTTCATCTTTTACTTGTTCATATGTTTCTGGATCTTGTTTGGAAAATTCCAGTAATTGGTTTTCATAACCTGCAATGATTGGATAAGCTCCAATACCCTGTTTCAAAAATTGATTAAACATATCGGCAGAAGAACTTTGCATTAAACCAATTTGTTGATAAATTTTTTGGATCTGGGATAATACGTCATCAACTGTGTCTTTATTTACTACTTGTCCATCATTCAAGCTATTAGCTAAGAGACCAAGAAACATGTTACCTGAATTGGATTTATTGGGATCAGTCGTATCTACTAAAACATTGCCATATAGTTCGGGTAAACCAATATCAGCCCAAGCTGTTCCTTCAGCAATTAGCTCCGCTAATAGTTTCATGTCTACATAATAAATTCCATTGTTCTGTGTAACTATATTTTGCTCCATCAGGGCATCTACAGCAGGTTTTCTTGAATATAGAACGATAGGTGTGTTTAAAACAATATCCTGTTGTGTATATTCACGTCCTAGTTTTTCATAAAGTTCTAAAGCTAATTGGTTGGCTGGAAAAAGATAATCAAATCCTTCTGTTGAACCTTGAACCATATTAAATGAACCATCTTTTCGATAATCCATACTTAGGTTATATTCCTTTTTAAGCTGTTCTTTAAATTCCTGATTTTCAAACAAACCAATTTTTTCTCCACCCAATAATCCCGTAATGTCAACTTGTGTAGGCCTATTCCC
>JAAYRJ010000148.1 GCA_012518845.1 Clostridiaceae bacterium | reverse complement strand
TTTCTAATATCGGTAGAATATCTTACAGATATACCTGGTAAACTAGATGCTCTAAACAAGTTGATCGAAAAGCTTGAGGCTAACTTGCAAGCAGAAGGCTATTTTTCTAAAGAATATCGTGGCATGTTTTGGGGTGTTTGGGAAACAAGGCCATATATGAAAGCAAGACGTGCCAGATTAGAAACTTTAATTGAATGTGGTATGTATAAGAAAGCAATTAAAGAAGCTGAAGATTTGTTAAACTTGAGTTCTTCAGATAATCTTGGCATCAGGTATCTTTTAGCACCCCTATATGGCTTATTTGAGGATACTAATAAATTAAATAAGCTCTTAAAAAAATATCCTGAGAATACACCTAGCCTTCTATTAAGCCAGGCACTTTTAAAATTTAAACAGGCAAAGTTTGATGCTTCGCTTGATCTATTCAAACAAATCCATGAGGAAAATCCTTATCTAATATCCTATATTCAGGATGCAGAAGACTTTGAACAGCCCATGATGTTTAGTAGGGGTAGCGAAGAAGAAGCGCAAGACGCCATAGCCAATAATTACCCACTCCTTCTTAGCATGTTTTCTCTATATATTTTTCTGGCAGAAAATTTTGATTAATTTTGATTTGAAGATTTTATCAAAGGAAAAGTTTGCATAAAGTGTCTTTGAGTAACACGTTGTTTACTCGTCTTTGGATTTTTCCTAAATAAGCAAAACATCAAAGATTTTAGTTGCAAATTATGTTTTTTAGTAACATGCTTTGGCCATTTTCTTTGGCTTATTTCATTTAGAAAAAAATTAAGGAGAGGAATGCCATTGAAGGAAAACGTCGCTACAGCCTAGGAAGAATTATGACAAGACTGAAAGAAACGAGTGAAACACAGATTCACCTCGCCTTTTTAGTGATGAATTTGCAAAAGATCCTAAGAGATCTTTTTGTCTTCCATTACGAGAGGTTAATTGACGAGCTAAAACGTGGGTTTTCTTACAACTTTTGTTGGCTTTTCATACCATACGCCATCGTTCAGTAGACCCTACATTAGAAAACAACGTCTCTAACTTTTTATCTTATAAGTGTTCCAATGAATGGTTCCTTTCTACACTAAATATTATTAAAAAGTGTTATTTAATACATTAATTAACAATGAAAAGTGTGAAATGTGGTAGGATATATGGAGTCGGGGAGGTATTTTTAATGAAAAGGAAAATAGATAATGTATTAAAGAATTGGAAAAAACAGAAAAATAAAAAGCCTCTTTTGATTCAAGGAGCAAGGCAAGTTGGCAAAACATATTCTGTAAAGAAGTTTGGTGTGGAGAATTTTGGCCAAACCATATATTTAAATTTTGAAGAAAATTTACGTTTAAAGGATTTATTTAAGGATCGATTGAATCCCGAATATATTATTTCCTTAATTGAAATATTATTTGAAACGAAAATAGATGATAACACTTTAATTATTTTTGATGAGGTCCAAGCCTGTGAAAGAGCTTTGACTAGTTTAAAATACTTTGAAGAAAGTAAATTTAATTATAATTTAATTGCAACTGGTTCCATGCTTGGTATTCATGTAAATAGAAATGAGTATTCTTTTCCAGTTGGTAAAGTAGAGATGATAACAATGTATCCTCTGGATTTGAGGAATTTCTTCATGCTCAAGGGAAGGAGAATCTCGCTAATGCGATCAGAGAGTCCTATGACAAATTAGAGAGATTTCCGCTTCATGATTTGGCAATGGAGGAGTACAAAAAATATTTGATTGTAGGTGGTATGCCAGAAGTTGTTAAAGATTTTATTGACCATCACGATTATTCAAATATAAAGAAAATTCAATCATCGATTATTAATGCTTATATTGCAGATATGCAAAAATATGCAGATACCAGTGATACTCCAAAGTTAGTAGATATTTGGAACAGTATTCCCCAACAATTAAGTAAAGATAATCGAAAATTCCAATACAGTGTGATTAAGAAACATGGCAGAAGCAAAGAGTACCAATTTCCTATTCATTGGCTATCTATGGCAGGAATTGTTAATCGAGTGGAAAAAGTAAAAGTAGGTAGAATACCATTAATTTCCTACAAAGATGACAAAAGTTTTAAGTTGTATTTACTTGATGTTGGCTTGTATGGTCGCTTGCTCAATATTCCCGTGGAAAAAATATTAGTAGATGAAAATATCTTAGGGACACAGAAAGGGCCAGTTGCAGAAACCTACGTCTTACAGAGCCTAGTAGCTAACCAACATCAAATTTTTTATTGGCAACCTAATCAGTACACAGAATTAGATTTTGTAATTCAAAATAAAGATGGTGATGTCCTTGGTTTAGAAGTTAAGAGTGGTAAGGGGACAAGTTATAACAGCTTGAAGAAGTTCCAAGAAGAATATGATGCTATAGGTATAAGAATTTCAAATAAAAATTTTGGTAAAGTTGAGAACCTCATTACCATTCCACTATACAGTGTATTTTGTCTTGGTAATTGAATGACAATACATTATCCAAATACCTTTTAATCAAAATTCCTAAAAATTCTAATTTTTCATAAAGAAACTTGTTTTATTAGTTTTTGAAAAATTTAAACTAAGCTAAAGACAAAATCTTATTATCAGATAATTTTCATTTATTTATAACTTGCCAGTTTATTAGGGTAGTTGTCTTTAATTAAATGAAAGTGTTGTTGGTAATATGAAAAGCTTTAATCCAAGTCAAAATGTAAGCAAACCTAATCTTAAAATTCAAGATTCTGTCTTTACTAATTTGTTCAAAGATCCTGAGTATGCACTAAAACTTTATCAAGATCTTCATCCTGAAGCTAAGGAGATCTCCAAAGAACAAATTGAATATGTAACTCTAGAAAATGTTTTATTTACCCAAGGGTATAATGATCTAGGTTTTATGGTTAATGATGAACTGCTTATTCTAGTAGAAGCGCAAAGCACCTGGTCAAC
>JAAYRJ010000147.1 GCA_012518845.1 Clostridiaceae bacterium | reverse complement strand
TCTAATGAAGAATTAGCTACACAACTAAGCGAAATTAATTTAGAAAAATTTGCTCATTTTGCACATGAATATGAGCAATTAGGCGAGGCTTCTGTATTTACTAAAAATGTTGATACTGTTTTAATAACAAAACTCCAAGAAGCAAAATCGTTTTCGCCGGGTCCTGAAAAAGTAATTTCATATTTATTTGTCAGAAATCTAGAGCGAAAAAATATCCGGATAGCCAGAGCTTGTGTTACAAATAATTTTTCACAAGAACGTATAAGTCAATTAATCAGACCGGGTTATTGATGATTTCATATATTAGTTTTTAGAAATTAGGGGATGAAAATTGAAAGTAGGAAAAGTAGCTGTAATAGGTGATGCAGATAGTGTTTTAGGCTTTCGCGGTATAGGTATAACTGTATTTGCTATGAGTGATCCGAAAGAAGCCAGTAAGAAAATTGAAGAATTATCAAGAGATAACTATCAATTAATTTTTTTGACAGAAAATCTAGCTGCCCAAGATCCAGAAATTATGAAAACTTATAATGAAATGAAAGAACCTACAGTTATTTTGATTCCAAGTAATAAAGGTGGTGCAAATTATGCATCAAGTCTTTTATCGGATTCGGTAAAAAGAGCTGTTGGTTTAGATTTTTTAAATATAGATAACTGAGCGAAGAGAAAGAGGTTTATAAATGAGTTCTGAACAAGGAAGAATCATCAAAATTTCAGGGCCATTAGTTATAGCTGATGGCATGCGCGATGCCAAGATGTTCGATTTAGTTCGTGTATCCAAAATGAATTTAATTGGTGAGATAATTGAAATGCATGGTGATCAAGCCTCAATCCAAGTTTATGAAGATACAGCAGGATTAAAACCAGGTGAAATAGTTAAAACAACAGATGAACCATTATCCGTAGAACTAGGACCTGGCTTAATTGGTGGTATTTTTGATGGAATTCAAAGACCATTAGATGAGTTAGTCAAGATTGAAGGAAATAATATTAGTCGGGGTGCTACTGTTCAACCATTAAACAGAAGCAAAACATGGCATTTTTTTCCTAGTGTGGAAGTTGGTGCTAAAGTATCAACCGGGGATGTCATAGGTTTTGTAGATGAAACTGAAATTTTAAAACATAAAATTATGTGCCCACATGATGTATCCGGTGAGATCATCAATATTAAGGAAGGTGACTATACTGTTGAAGAGATAGTCGCTGTAATTAAAGATGATCAGGGAGATAAGCATGAGCTGAGTTTGATGCAAAAATGGCCGGTGCGGATAGGTAGACCATTTAAGGAAAAATACGCACCTAGTCAGCCTTTGATAACAGGACAACGGTCAATTGATACTTTTTTCCCAGTCGCTAAAGGGGGTACAGCAGCAGTTCCTGGCCCATTTGGTAGTGGCAAAACAGTTATTCAACATCAATTAGCTAAATGGGCAGCAGCTGATGTTGTTGTGTATATAGGTTGTGGTGAACGTGGCAATGAGATGACTGATGTTTTGAATGAATTTCCAGAACTAGAAGACCCTAATTCAGGCTTGCCGTTGATGCAACGAACTATTTTGATTGCTAACACATCTGACATGCCGGTTGCAGCACGTGAAGCCTCAATCTATACAGGTATTACTATTGCCGAATATTTTAGAGATATGGGCTACTCTGTTTCAATTATGGCAGACTCTACTTCCCGCTGGGCAGAAGCTTTACGTGAAATGTCTGGACGTTTAGAGGAAATGCCGGGCGAAGAAGGTTATCCTGCCTACTTAGGCTCACGCTTAGCTCAATTTTATGAAAGAGCTGGTACTGTCAAATGTTTAGGTAGCGATGATAGCGATGATAGAACTGGTGTTCTAACGGCTATTGGTGCTGTTTCTCCACCAGGGGGCGATTTATCAGATCCAGTTGCTCAATCAACCTTGAGAATTGTTCAGGTGTTTTGGAGTTTAGATTCTGCCCTTGCTTACCAAAGACATTTCCCAGCTATTAATTGGCTTTCAAGTTATTCATTATACGAAGAAAAAATTGATGAATGGATGAATGAAAACGTATCGGAAAATTGGTCGCAATTAAGAAAAGATGCAATGATTTTGTTGCAGGAAGAAGCAGAACTTCAAGAGATAGTCCGCTTGGTTGGTCATGATTCACTTTCGTTTTCTGATCGTTTAAAGTTGGAAATGGCAAGATCAATTCGTGAAGATTATTTGCATCAAAATTCATTCGATGAAATAGATACCTATTCTTCTTTAGAAAAACAATTCTATATGCTTGATTGTCTGATGAATTTTTATTATGAAGTACAAACAGCTTTAGATAAAAATGCTGATTACCAGAAATTGATAAGCTTACCAATTCGTGATGATTTAGCACGCATGAAATATATTGAAGAAGAAAATATAAAAGAAACTTACGACAAATATAAGAAACGAATTTCGCAAGAAATTGCTGATATTATTCCTAGGGAGGCGTAACAGAATGGCTAAAGAATATCGTACAATAGAAGAAGTTTCTGGACCGTTGATGTTGGTTCAGGATGTCGAAGATGTTGCCTATGATGAACTGGGAGAAATCGTCTTATCAAATGGTGAAATCCGCCGTTGTCAAGTCTTGGAAGTTTCTGGCAATAATGTTTTGGTCCAGTTATTCGAAAGTTCAATCGGGATAAATATTGAGCAAAGTAAAGTTCGTTTTTTGGGACATGGCATGGAGCTACCAGTCTCACCTGATATGCTTGGTCGTGTTTTTGATGGTCTTGGCAGTCCTATAGATGATGGTCCAGAGATCATTCCAGAAAAAACTATGGATTCTAATGGCTTACCAATGAATCCAGCCGCTAGAGCGTATCCTGATGAATTTATTCAAACAGGTATTTCTGCGATTGATGGTCTTAATACTTTAGTAAGAGGACAAAAATTACCAATTTTTTCAGGTTCAGGCTTACCCCATAATCAATTAGCTTCACAAATAGCTCGCCAAGCAAAAGTGCTTGATGACTCAGAAAAATTTGCAGTTGTTTTTGCTGCAATGGGGATCACTTTTGAAGATGCAAATTTTTTCATTGAAGATTTAAGAAAAACAGGAGCAATTTCACGTTCGGTTATGTTTGTTAATTTAGCTAATGATCCGGCAATTGAGCGTATTGCTACACCACGGGTTGCCCTAACAACTGCCGAATATTTAGCATTTGATCTAGACATGCATGTTCTTGTTATCTTGACAGATATTACTTATTATGCAGAAGCTTTGCGAGAAGTATCTGCTGCAAGAAAAGAAGTTCCAGGCAGACGTGGTTATCCAGGTTATCTATATACAGACTTGGCTCAAATTTATGAAAGAGCTGGACGTTTAAAAGATCGAACTGGTTCGATCACATTGATGCCAATTTTAACAATGCCAGATGATGACAAAACGCATCCTATTCCAGATTTAACTGGTTATATTACAGAAGGACAGATCATTTTAAATAGAGATTTATATAATCGTGCAATTCAACCTCCAATAGATGTTTTACCATCATTATCAAGACTAAAAGATGAAGCTATAGGCGATGGCAAAACAAGAGCAGATCATGCTGACACAATGAATCAGTTATTTGCAGCTTATTCGCGTGGAAAAGATGCAAAAGAGCTTGAAATTATTTTAGGTGAAGAGGCACTTAGCGAAGCTGACCGAATCTATTCTAGGTTTTCTGATGAATTTGAAAAACGATATATTTCTCAGACTTTTGATGTAGATCGTAGCATTGAAGAAACATTAGAATTAGGTTGGGATTTATTATCAATTCTGCCTAAAAATGAATTAAATAGGATCTCAGAAACTTACATTGAGAAGTATTATCGAGATGAAATTTTTTCAGAATTTTGGTCAGAGTAAGTAACCTAAGTTTTTTAAAATGCTATAATGCATTAGGTTGAATGCAAAGAGATAAAAGGGAAATGTCATGGCAGTAATGCGAGTAAATCCTAATAGAATGGAATTGTTGCGCTTAAGACAGCAATTAAATGTTGCCAGGCGCGGACATAAGCTTTTGAAGGATAAACGTGATGAGTTGATGCGACAGTTCTTAGCAATAGTTAAGAAGAATAAGGCATTAAGAGATGAAGTTGAAGAACTATTAACAGTCTATAATCAGGCCATGATTCTTGCTAGAGCTGTCATGCCAGAACAAGTAATTGAATCGGCACTTTATGCAGGGCATGATAATTTTTATGTTCAAATGAAAACAAAAAATGTGATGAGTGTCACTGTGCCAGAGTTTTCTCTACCCGCAACAGGTGACTTAAAAAAAGCTGCAAAAAATACCAATACTGAGCAACAGAGTAATGGTGTTGACCAGGATAAATCTCAACAAAAAACACTCCTACCGTATGGTTTGTCAGGTGTTTCAGGGGAATTGGATCAAGCTATCTTAGCCTTGCAACAGGCATTACCGGCTATGATAGAGTTAGCAAACATTGAAAAGACAACCCAATTACTTGCTAATGAAATATCCAAAACTAGGCGTAGGGTTAATTCATTAGAGCACAGGATGATTCCAGATCTAGAAGATACTATCCGCTCAATCACAATGAAAATGGAAGAGAATGAAAGAGCTAATACCACGCGCTTGATGAAAGTCAAAGACATGATTTTAGAGAAAGAAATCCTTGAGCGGAGGCAGAGAAATGAAAAGCTCGAATATCAAACTAATAATCAATAGGCTTGTTTTATTTGGCCTAATATTTTTCATATTAATTTTTTTGATATCTTGCGGAGCAATGTCAAGTGAACCTTGGAATTCTGAAGAAGGTCTTGAAGCTCCTATTGATGATTTTGGCTATTATGAATTGGAAGCAGAAAGTGCAGTAGATGATTTTGAATTAGAAACTTCGAATAAGATTGCCAATCTTGAGCAACCTAGAAAGCTTGTTAAGTCAGGTGACTTAGAAATACGTGCCGAAGATGTAGAGGCAAGTTATCAATTTATTTTAGAGCTTGTTCAAAAATATAAGGGTTTTGAAACATATGTCAACCAAAGTGAGAACAATGATTACCTTTCTGTAGTCACAACGCTGGCCATACCTTCTGAGAGTTTGGATGAATATCTTCAAGCAATTAATGAGTCGCAAGACATTAAATACATAAATATTAATGCAGAAGATATTACAGATTCATATTTTGATACTGAAACCAGGCTTGAAAATCTAGAAAAATCTCTTGAAAAGTATTATCAATTTTTGGATGAAGCTAAAACAGTTGAAGATATGCTTGCAATTCAAACTAGAATTGATGAGATAACGACTGATATTGAGTTATTAAAAGGGAAATTAAATTTATGGGATAATCAGGTCAACTATTCTTATCTGACCATATCTATTTATCAACAAGAAGATATTGTTAATATCAAAAGAGATGTTGACTTCTCTGCTCTATCTTGGGAAGAGATGACTTATTTTCTGCGTTCTGGCTGGACCAGAATTTTGAATATTCTTGTTGGTGCTTTACAATGGTTAGTCATTGCTTTATTAATTGTTGCTCCAATTGTCATCCCGATTTTAATTATTATTTTTCTTATCTTACACTTCAGCAAGAAGCGAAAAGGTAAGAAAGAAAAAGCTAAGCAAGAGCAACAAAATTTAAACAATAATAATAGCCCGTATTAAAACTAGCGTTTAGAATACAGGAAGATTAGATAGGGGAAAATATGAAGAGAAATTCATTTGATGCTTTACCTTGTTTAACGATAAACAAATCGAAATTACAATATAATTTAGATACGTTAGCAAGAATTTTAGATCATAAAGGAATTAATGCTCATTTTTCAGTAAAAACTTTTTCGGGTTATGAGCCCATAATAAAAATCATGAGCGAAGCTGGGATTGCTAATTTTTCAGATTCAAATTTAGATAATTTAGCTTTGATCAAACCTTATGCTAAAAGTACTTTTTTAAATCGTATCCCAATGCTTTCGGAAATTAGTAGAGTCGTACGCGAGGTTGACATTTCACTTAATTCTGAACTTGAAACAATCTTTGCTTTATCAGATGCAGCTGTTGTCCAAAACAAAAAGCATGGAGTTATTTTGGCTGTAGAAATGGGAGATCTAGCAGAAGGAATCTTGCCTGAAAATCTGATCAATACAATCCATCAAATATTGAATTTGCGTGGTGTCGACTTTAAAGGTATTAGATTTAATCTTAATACTTTTGCTGGCATCAACGCTACGCTTGATAAAGTTCAATTATTTGCAGAGTTAACACGTCAAATTGAAGAGCGATTTGAAATAAAATGTGAATATGTTTCGGCGGGTAATTCCGGTACGATCAACTTGTTAAACGATGAAGAATTTCCAGCTGGGATTAATCATCTTGTCGTAGGACAAGCTTGGATGTTTGGGCTAGATACATCGACACAACATCGTATTTCAGATTTGTATCAAGATATTTTTAAACTTTATGCAGAAATTATTGAAAATAAAAGGAAAGATTCTTATCCAAATGGCATTCAGGGACAGAATTATAAAAACCAGTCGCCTGAATTTGAGGATGTTGGCAATATAAGACGAATTATTTTAGCTTTAGGTGATTTAGATGTTGATATCGAATCACTTCAGCCGAAAGAAAAGGGCATAGATTTAATAGGCTCAACTTTAGATTATTCTATCTATAATATCTCTCGCTATAATCATGATGTTGGAATTGGAAGCTTAATAGAGTTTGTACCTAATTACCCAGCATTAAATCGATTATTTTATTCTGCTAGAATCTCGAAGGTTATTATTTAATGAATGTTAGTAATTTTCAAAAGCAGAGAACTTGGTGTGAACTATCTGAAGCAGCCCTGAAAAATAATGTTTACAGAATCTCACAATTTATTCCGGAAAATATTAGAAAAATAGCTGTTGTAAAAGCAGATGGTTATGGTCATGGTGCCACCTGGATTGCGAAGATTGCTTTAAAAAATGGTTTTACTGATTTAGCAGTTGCAACTTTGGAAGAAGCAATTAATTTGCGAGAAGCCAGCATCAATGTACCAATTTTACTATTAAGTCCTTTTCAACCGGGAACTGCAAAATATCTGATTGAGTTTGATATAACACAAACAATCAGTTCAGAATATGAGGCGGA
>JAAYRJ010000146.1 GCA_012518845.1 Clostridiaceae bacterium | reverse complement strand
TCTACAGGTTCTTCGTCCATAGCATCGCCTGCACCACCATCTGCAGGTTCTTCAATTGCATTATCTGCAGGAGCTGTATCTCCAGCATCATCTGAACCACCACAAGCAACTAAGGTTGAAAGCGCAAGTACTAATACTAATGTCATAGCTAAAAATTTCTTTTTCATATTTTCCTCTCATTCTTTTTTATGGGTTACAAAACCAAAAAAATTATGGTCTGTAACGTTCTAATTTATTTTTAAGATTGAAAAGTTATGTTTACTTTTAATCTTAAGGCTGAATTTCGTAAACATTATTATAGGTTATGTTTACTAAAGTTAAGTATATGATATCATTGAAATAGATGCAATTCAAGTTATTTCCTTTTTTGAGGAAATCTGGAATAAAATGGGGTATGTTTATGAAGCAGGTAGTAATAGATTATGAGCAGCACTTAATAGACGCGGGACTAGCTGAATCTACAATTAGTAAATATCTTAATGATGTTGAGCAATTGTTAGATTTTGCTGATGAGAAAACAATAACAAAAAATATTATTTTAGATTTTAAAGACTTTTTGACTAATGAATTAGGGCGTGAAGCAAGTACAATCAAATCTAAAATAACTAGTATTAATAAATTTTTACGGTTTAGTGGTAATAGTAAATTTATTATTAAAAATATAAAAACAGAGGTTAAAAAAATCGATAACATTATGTCTCAATCTGACTTTGATAATATTATGATTGAGGCAAAAAATAATGGAACAGCTAGAGATGTACTAATGCTTGAAATATTTATTAGAACCGGTCTAAGAGTTTCTGAACTACAGTATTTTACGGTTGAATCACTTCAACAAGGACATATTTTAGCTAAAAACAAAGGTGAAATTCGCAAAGTACCAATCTCAGTAACATTAGAAAAACTTGCTGAAAATTTCATCGAAAATCAAGGGATAGAAAGTGGTCCAATTATTCAAAATCAAGCAGGCTATTCTTTAGGTAGGAATTATATCTATAAAAGAATTAAATGGTTGGCAGATTTAGCAAAAGTCAAAAAAAACAAAGCTTATCCACATAGTATTAGACATCTTTTTGCTATTAATTGGCTTAAACGTAATGGTGCTAGAATTAAACAACTTGCAGATATTTTAGGACATAACTCACTTGATACAACCAAAAAATATTTGTATATAGAAGATTCTATTGATGATGTCAGAGAAACAATGGACTAATTTGTTTACACTAGACATAACGAAAGCGTCTTATCTAGAAAGAAGATTAGACGCTTTTTCTACTGTGATAACATATCATAAAAATAAAAAGATTTTCTCAACCAAAATTAGAGATATAGTTTAGATAATCAATTGATTAATATCCACTTCGATTACTCATCTTTTATCTCAAAAATAAATTCAATCTCAACTGGATAATCATCCGGAAGTTCATAAACTCCAATTGCTGACCTAGCACCAACCCCAGCTTCCCCAAACAATTCTTCAAATACCTGAGAACAGCCATCAACTACCTTGGGTTGATCATTAAAATCAAAAGAACTGGCGACAAAACCAAGAGTTTTAATCAGGCGACTTATTTTATTTAAATCGCCAAGATGATTATCCAAAACTGCTAAAGCATTTAAAGCAATTCTTTTAGCCGCGGCTCGACCATCTTCGAGCGAACATTCTGAATCAAGTTTACCTGTATATTGCGGAACTCCATCACCATCAACAGGTCCAATTCCTGCCAGATAAAGCAAGTTACCTTGTTGTACAATTGATTTATATAGACCTCCTTGCGGTGGATGTTCTGGTAAACTAAGTCCCATTTCGTCTAATTTTTTATAAACAGCCATATTGTTCCTCCTTAACTAATATTGTTTATGTTGATTAACATAAAGGCTATTAACTCTCGTCAATCCAGCTCTTAAGAGTTGGATAAATAATTCTAAGTAGTTTATCATATTTTTCTTTTATTTATCTAATCTAAACAATTGTTAGGAATGGTTTCTTTTCTAGCTCTATGACACGACCATCTTGCTCTTTTTCGATATGACTGTAAATCAAATTAATCAAATCATAATTAGCATCTGTGATCTTGATATTAATGTCTGGGAGAATAATAGATTTTATTTCCTTAAGTGATGGCGATTTATGTAAAATTTGACCATTATAGATTAAATAATAGATACCCGCTTCCTCATAAATTATTTTTGCTTCAAATAAGTCTTTAAAATCAAACAAACGATAGCTAATTTGTTCCATCAGAGTACGTAAATCTCTAAAATATTTTGCTTTTTCAAAATATAATTTCTTTGAATTAATTAACATCTGCTGTTCGAGGCTAGCTCTAAAATCAGCCATTAAATCCCGATCACTAAACAATTCATTAAGAGCCAGATTACTTGTTTTCTTCTCTAGAGGAGTTTGTTTTGCTGGTAGGATTTGATAGGAATAGATTATTCTTCCATCTCTTATTTCCAAAGGAAATAGATAAATAATCTCTTGGATAAAGTTGTTTAATACTCTCTCACTAGCAAAAGGACCAAAACCTTCCGAATAATCAATTTTTATTTCTTTTTCGTTAATTTGCAAATAAGCTAACTTTCGTTTTCTATTAAACTGAACATTATAGATTGGTTTTTCTTTTTGTATTTCCTTAAGTTCCAATAGTTTACACTCTAAATGATTCTCGCAAATAACAACTTCTATATCATCAATAAATCTGACCATTCTAATAATTCTGTTGGAATTAAGATTGTTGCCAAAATAAGATTGAACTCTATTCCTTAACTGTTTGCTTTTTCCTATGTAAAGAAGGTTTCCCTTTTTATCCAGCATTTTATAAATTCCTGGCTTATTTTCAAGAGATTTTATTTTGTCTTTTAAATTGGCATCCACATTAGAAACTTTCTTCTTTATTGGTAAGGTAAATTTTGACTTTAATAAAATTCTTTACTTCACTACTAAATTCCAATGTAAAAATGTATATCTACCAGATAAACTACTATTAGTTTAATTCAATAGGTATTATTTGCTCTAAATCTTGGGTCACATCATCAATTAAATCAATCCTGTAATTTCGCCTTTTGCTTTCATCTATTGTAAAGCCATCTTGTTGAGAGTAAGTAATTTTATCAAAATATCCTTCACCTGATGCCCTACTAAATCCAACATTTACATAGAGACCTAGTCCATCATCTACATGTGAAAAGTAAGCTAAACCAAATGGCAGATTTGAACCATCTCCAATCAGTTTGGCTTGGTCATTTTCGATTGTATATATCAAAGGGGTTTTGTAATAAAACACATCCATTAAGAGTTCGTTGAATATAATCAATTCAGGAAATCCATCACCAGTAACATCAATTAATGAATAAGAATAATTATTTTCAAACGGATAATATTCTTCATGAGAAGAAAAATCAATCGCTCCCTCTATAGCCTTATCAATAATATCTTGATAAGCTAGAATGTCTGAGAGTAATATATCTGCATTAGACTCTGTTTCTAATTTGTTTTGCTCTGTTTTTGAAGTCTGATCATCAGTCATTAAGCCAAAGTTTAAGGTTTCAAGATCCACATTTGTAATATCATAAATGAGATTATCAGGAGTAAGGATCGTTTCGCCTCTTGGTTCAAAGGCTGGTAAAGAAACATCTCGAGCCAGGCCAAAAGTTTCTGTAGCTGGATAACTAATTAGGAATCTTCTGTCTTTATATTGCTCCCAAACATTTTCATCAGATACTTTATAAGATCCAAGTCCAATCATACTATGTGGAGTCTCTACAAACTCTATTGGATGTTGTATGTCAGAAAAAAATGGACCAGGAACCAGTACAAGCTCATCTTTATCAAAAAGGAAAACTGAGAAAGTATAGCCATCAAAGATTGAACTAGACCAAGATAATTCTTGTAAGTTAATTAATTCACTCGGGGAGAAAATCTTAACCGTTCCAGGATACACTATGTTTCCTCTTGCTCTTTCTTCGCTAACCAGGTTTTGAATTTCTAGGATCTTTTCTTGTTGTTTAACTTGTGCACTATTTACGCTGGTCTCTTGCGTTATAGTACTTCTAGTTATTTCTTTCATTCTTGTTTTAGTTGTTCCTGATTCTAATGTAGTTAGTTTTTTATTTTCGCTTTTTCTAGTCTCTGAATAATCTGATTTTTGGGGACCACAAGATCCAAGAACAACTAATAATAAAATTATACAAATGGTAAAACCAGAGTATATTAATTTGTTTGTACGCCTCATAGATCATTCTCCTCTATTGGAAAATTTTTATAATAAGAAAATATTTTTCTAAAGTAATCACTAACCTTAATAACATAATTGCGAAATCAAATTTATATTAAAATTATAGTGGCTTCAGGAACTAGATTCAACTTCACTCGCCATGTAAAACATATTCAATCACATCCAGAAAAGAACTATTACTCCCGAATATCAAAATAGAAATTTCTGGAACTTAAGTTACAAATCTAAGGCGATATGTCCATCGGCCAGTATCTGTGTTATTATTACTTCGAAATCGAATTAATGTTTTTGATTTATAAAATTATTTTTTAAGGAGAGATAGAAATATGAAAAAAGTTGGTATTTTAGTAGGTAGTTTAAGAAAAGATTCACTAAATAAAATTGTCGCAGAAAAAGTAGCAGAGTTGTTCCCAGCAGATGTGGAAACAGTTTTCCTCGATTTAGATATGCCAGTTTACAACGAAGATTACGATTCTGATACACTCGAAACTCCAGCCTCTTATGATGCGTTTCGAAAAACAGGTCATGAGGTAGATGCTTTTGTAATCGTCTCCCCTGAATACAACAGATCTTTACCAGCGACTGTCAAAAATGCAATTGACGTTGGCTCAAGACCATGGGGACAATCTATTTGGAATCAAAAACCAGTATTGGTAATTTCTGTATCACCGTCTGGTCTTGCTGGCGCTTTATCAAACCATGCCATCCGTCAAGCACTAGTCTTTAACGAGTCCTTGGTATTAACTCAACCTGAAATGTATATCAATGCAGCAACTTCTATTGAAAATGGTCAAGTTGTTGAAAAAACCGTTGAGTTTTTACAAAGCGGTGTTGATGCCTTTGTAGAATTTGCCAGAAGATAATCATTTAACGTAAGTTTATAAAAAAGTCCCCCTCTATGCTTCTAACTTAGAGTGATCCCCAAAAGTTGGACCAAGAAATGGTAATCCAACTGGAGGGGATTTTTTTGTTTGTGGGAATTAAAAGGTGTTTGAATTGAACCGGAATACTCAACAAAGGGAAAGATGATGGTTTGGCTTATCCTCTATGGTCTGTCTTTACTTGCGGCTTTATTCTTTGGTCGACTCTACTGTGGCTATCTCTGCCCTATGAACACCTTGATGCAGCCCACTGCCCGGCTATCCAAAAAGCTAGGTCTGGTTCGGTCTTTTAAGGTAAATTAAGAATTATGTGTAGCTTGTAAAAAATGCGAGCCCGTCTGCCCTAACAAGTCTATTGTAGTTCAAGCTGGAGGAAAGGCTGTTATTGAAAGACAGCAGTGCTTTCGGTGCCGAGCCTGTACAGAGATTTGCCCCACCAAGGCAATTGCCTATAAAAAATAAAACAAGTGCATTAGTCAACTGATCAGTGAATCCTTTTTCAGTGGATCCCTTTTCGGTTGACTAATACAATTACTTCTAGAAATTAAATATTTTTACTATTGGAGTTAAAGTTCTTTACGTCTTTAATATCATCATTCTTTAAATCTTTTCTCCATCATGGAGTTGCTTCCTGCATCATTTTTATTTGTTTTGATGTAGTAATTTATTTTTGTGATGTATTATTTCTTAATATATTTCGTTGATTTCCCTTGACCAAGTTTTTTGATTTTATTTTCATCTTGTAGATTCTTTAAGGCTCTTTCTACGGTAATCTTGCTAATATCAGGAGCAAATTCAAGTATCTCACTTTTACTTATCGGTACTAATGATTTGTTGATTATGCTCTCAACTCTTTCTGCCTTAGTAAGTTTTCTATATTTGAGATGTTCTACTCGATCTTTAAACTCTAAATAGGCTTTTTGTATAACACCTAATAAATACCTGGTAAAGAACTCATAGTCGTTTTTCTCTTCATGCCAGTCAGCAGAAGAGCTTTGCAAGGCTTCATAATAGGTGTCTTTTGTCTGCTCTATTAGCATTTCTATACTAACGTATTTCCCAACAATATAGCCTGATTTATATAGGAGAAGAAGGGTTAACAACCTACTCATTCTACCATTGCCATCATTGAAAGAATGAATACATAAAAAATCTAGAACAAACATTGATATTAAAATTAAAGGGTCATATTCCCCTTTTACTACAGCTTGATTGAAGGCTTGACATAAATCTTCTATCGCTTGTTTTGTTTCAAAGGCAGAAACGGGTTTAAAGCGAACACTTTCTGTGCCATCACTATGAATTTCTGCAATGACATTGTCTGTGCTTTTATAATTTCCACCAAAGCCAATTCCAGAAAAACTATATAAATCTCTGTGTAATTGAAGAATGACATTTGGCTCTACAGGAATGTAATCATAGTTTTCATGAATGGTAGATAAAACATCACGATATCCCGCTATCTCTTGTTCTGAACGATTGCGTGGTTTTGCCTGTTGCACAACTAATTTCTTTAAACGGGTATCAGAAGTATATATACCTTCAATCCTATTTGATGATTCAGTACTTTGAATTTTAGCAACTTCTAGTAAAGAGCTTAAAATATCAGCATCTGCTTCTACAAATAGGTCTTGTTTTCCCTTCATTTCTCTAATATTTCCAATTAAAGCAACAATTTCTGGAATTAATAAGGTTTTAGGCTTTTCTTTATAATCAAATCTTCTCATTCATTCACCTCTTTTCTGCATCATTTTAGCATAAAATGATGTAGCAAGCGAGAAAATGATGTAGAATGAACAATTGTTTCGTATTTATCCTATAAATAGTCGCCTAGATTGTAATCTTCAATTGTTGTTATTAAACTTTTTCTATTCTGTGCCAATTTCTTTTTTTAGCACGTTTTTAGGTTTCCTTCCTCATCTTTGTCAAAAGCAAAATGCTTATAAAACTGCTTGAAATACAGGCTTCTTATCCTTTGACTCTTCGTAGCAACGCTATGCACTCCACATG
>JAAYRJ010000145.1 GCA_012518845.1 Clostridiaceae bacterium | reverse complement strand
TAGATGCCTATACGATGAGGTTATTCCGTCGTTTTCCTATTGAGACGGGTGAGGCTTATATAGAAGTCAAGGACTATTGCGAGCAAAACCTTTCTCAGGATGCTGGCATCTATAATCGTTTTCATGCTCTCATCGTCCAAAATGGCAAGGAGCACTGCAAAAAGAAAATGCACTGCAAGGGATGTCCATTAGAAGAAGCATGTCAAAAATTGTCTTCCTAAAATTCCATCTCGTTCTTAAAGACAAAGGTTATCTTTCCGTACCTTGACACCTTGGTATAATCCAGGAGATTTTGCCAAAGGAGTGAGAAGAAGGTCACTGATTCGTCTTCTAATAATAAGTTATTATAAAATGCCAGCTTGAATATAATAGTGGGAGATAATATGAAGTGACCTCCCCTAGATTGTCAGCACATGGATTACGACACATAATATATCAGAAATTAAATGGTCGATGCCATAATGACAATAGGAGGTCACATGAAAAGTATAGTATCGGTAGGGATGGATGTCCACAAGAATTCATATAATCTTTGTGCATATGATTCGAAAACTGGAGAAATTATCAGAGAAATAAAATGCGCCTCAGAAGCAAAGAACGTTCTTAAACTTATTGATAATATTAAAAAAGATTATGATGGTGAAGTTAAATTTAAAGCAGGATACGAAGCCGGATGTTTAGGCTATTCTGTTCACAATCAATTAGAGAAATTGAATATCGAATGTGATATTTTAGCCCCAACAACAATGCAACATTCATCAAAAAATAAAGTTGTAAAAAACGATCGAATGGATGCAAGAAATATTGCAACGAATTTAGCCAATGGCACGTATAAAAAGGTGTATGTTCCGTGTGAACATGACAAAGATGTTAAAGAATATCTACGGATGATGAAAACCGCAAAAGAAGCGCTCAAAAAAATCAAACAACAATTAAATGCTTTTGTATTAAGAGAAGGTCATAACTACCAACAGAAGTCAAAATGGACAGAGGCACATTTACAATGGTTTAGAGGCTTAGAAACGTCTGACATTTTGAAAGAAGTTTTGAATGAATATTTGTCACAGTATGATAGTTACACAGACAGAATTGAAAGATATTCAGCAAGAGTAGAAGAATTTTCTCATGAAGAAAATTACGAAAACAAAATAGCAGAATTAAGAAGTATAGCTGGTATTGATACAACTTCTGCAATGACATTACATATTGAAATATCTGATTTTAATCGATTTCCAACAGCTAATGCTTTTACATCGTATGTTGGTCTTGTTCCTGGAGAAAATTCAAGTGGCGAAAAGTCTAGACGAACTTCAATAACAAAACAAGGTAATTCCATCGTTAGGACAACATTAATAGAATGTGCACAGGCATTAGTAAAAGCAAATCCTTATATAAAAAGCAAACGAATAAAGGCAAAGCAAAAAGGGCAAAGTTGTGAAGTAATAGATTATGCAGACAAAGCACTATTCAGGCTTTCTAAGAAGTATCACAGAATGATGAATAAAGGCATTCATAGAAATAAAATTATAACAGCAATTGCAAGAGAATTAGCGTGCTATGTATGGGGAATGGAAACAGGAAATATACATTAAACAAAAAAAGGAATATGGAGAGGCAAAATTAAGAGTAGTTAAACAAAATTGATGGTATAGATGAGCTTCAAATATAGACGGTCTAGTTATCTAAGTTACAACTCTTATGGCATTAGCTATTATTGACTATATTGCGCAAAAATATCATTAAAAAGCTTTTGATCCACGTTGCGAGATTATGGAACTTTTCGACGGACCATTAACCTAAGGGTAACCAATCCACGTATAACAGAATGGTTAACTGTCGATAGATCTATTTGAGGCTTTTGTATACCATCAATTCACAATTTAATAGTTGAATTATGAATGTGTTTAATTCACTCTTGACAAAGGTCACTTCATAACAGTTGTGTGAATCGAGAGGTTCACGCACGGTTCTGAGAGGGGTTTGAGGTGAAAATCTCTTTGCCTACTCATGTAAGAGATCAAGCGATCAATTAATGGTCAACCTCCTACTCGATTGGACAAGATTTAATAATAGTTTATATTTTAAGAAAATTAGAAAATAGAAACAAGAATAGATTGCAATATCAGTTTGCTTTAATAGCAAATAATGACGCAAAAATACAAAGGAATATGTAAGTGGTATAGTTGTTATTATAGAATTTTATTGACTCGAAAACCAATTTCTTAACGAAAAGAATGAGTATATTAAACTGCAAAGTGTAAAAAGTATCTGCAAAACGTTAAACTGTGGAGTGGATGATATTCTGGATTTTATTCCAGACAAGGACTAGAAAAAAAGAGGAATAATCATGACAAACAAAAAAGAAGCCGAAAGAGCAGAATTACATCGTACTATTTGGAATATAGCAAATGATTTGAGAGGATCTGTCGATGGTTGGGATTTTAAGCAATATGTTCTAGGTATGCTTTTTTATAGATATATTTCAGAAAATATAACTTCTTATATAAATATGGGAGAAAAAGAAGCAGGTTTTAAAGATTTTGATTATGCAAAACTATCTGACGAAG
The DNA here is from genome assembly GCA_012518845.1 of Clostridiaceae bacterium. Lineage (GTDB taxonomy): Bacteria > Bacillota > Clostridia > Saccharofermentanales > DTU023 > UBA5436. The sequence continues at coordinate 603 of JAAYRJ010000145.1, read as the reverse complement.
AAGCTGAATCTGCTAGAGAGGATTTGGTAAAAACAAAAGGTTTTTTCATTTTACCTAGCGAGCTTTTTGAAAATATAAAAGATAAGGCTGCGGGAGATGATAATCTTAACGAAACTTTAGAAGCAATTTTTAAGAATATAGAAGCCTCTGCTCAAGGAACAGACAGTGAAGCCAATTTTAAAGGTCTATTTGATGACCTCGATGTTAACTCAAACAAACTAGGCGGCTCTGTGCCCAAAAGAAATGAAAAATTAGTTAAATTAATAAATTCAGTAGCAGAGATGAAACTAGGTTCTTATCAAGATAACACGATAGATGCTTTTGGTGATGCTTATGAATACTTAATGTCCATGTATGCTTCCAATGCTGGAAAATCTGGTGGAGAGTATTTTACACCTCAAGAAGTTTCTGAACTCTTAACAAAAATAGCTTTAGTAGGAAAAACTGAAGTAAATAAAGTGTATGATCCAGCTTGTGGATCTGGATCTCTACTTTTACAATCAGCTAAAATATTAGGTAAAGGCAATGTAAGACAGGGTTTCTTTGGACAAGAAATAAATATAACCACCTATAACCTTTGTAGGATTAATATGTTCCTTCATG
>JAAYRJ010000016.1 GCA_012518845.1 Clostridiaceae bacterium | reverse complement strand
TTATGGTATACAAACCAGACCGATTTGGGGATTAATTCATCAACAAAAACCTTATCTTAGTCATCAAACGTATAAAATAGAAAAAGCTATGTATTATGTAGACAGGGTCCTTAATATTCCATGTAGTGCAAACCTCTCAAAAGAGGATCTTGATTTTGTAGTAGAAAAAATCAAGAGTTTTGAGAAATAATTTTACAATAGCAAACTTTTATATTAAACAAAAAATTGTTTTTAATATTAAGATATTGATAGAATATTATTTTTTTTAATACATAATTGTGAGGAGTATAAATGAGAATTTCAATAGTAGGTGCAGGAAACTCTGGTACTGCGACAGCCGCAGATCTGGCGATCAAAGGACACGATGTAACGTTAGTTAAAGCAAGCGATAATCCAATGCATAGTGATAGTTTTGAATATTTGCTTGCTAACGAGGGTAAATTAGTTATGCGGGAAGTTGATGGAACTTTACATAATGCCCAAATTGATCGTGTTTCGGCAGATCTTGCAGAAATTAAAGACAGTGATATAGTTTTTATTGCAATTCAAAGTAATTATCATGAAGATTTGCTGCAGAGAATGTCTGAACATTTATGTGAAGGTCAAACAATTTTGGTTAATCCTGGATATTTTTCTACGGCATATGTCTTAAAACATATGTCTAACAAAGATATAACTGTAATAGAGGCACAAAGTTCTTTTATTGATTGTCGTATAGCAGAACCGGGGAGGATTAATGTAGGATTTAGGAATGTGAGAAATCCTGTGGGTGTTTTTCCCGTTGCTCAAAAAGAAACTGTTCAAAATTTGCTAGAGAAATTAGATTTTAATATTGTGATGTTAGATTCAGTGGTTGAGGCAGCATTACATAATCCGAATTTAATTGTTCATACTGTAGGGGCGATTATGAGTATGCCAAGGATTGAAAAAACCGAAGGAAATTATGTGATGTATCATGAAGTTTTCACACCTAGTGTTTGGAATATTTTAGAAGCTTTGGATGCAGAAAAAATGGATGTTCTTGAAAATTTAGGTTCAGCGAGAATTCCTTATGTAGAGGCATGTAAATACCGAAATAGTCTTGATGATGAGAAAGATGCAAAACAAGTATTCTTTGATTATGCTATGATGCCAACTCGAGCTTTGGGACCGACAACTGTAGATTCAAGATATATTACCGAAGATGTTCCACAAGGTTTAGTGATGTTGGAATCTATAGGTAAAAGTTTAAATCTTTCTACTCCTGTAACAACATCTTTAATTAATCTAGCTGATGCAGCTTTGCAAAGAGATTTTAGAGTAATCGGTAGAAGCCTTGAAAATTTGGGTGAAGCAAGAATTAAATATATTCTTGAAGATGCTAAAAATAAATAAACTAATGCAAGATATTTGCATTCACTATAAAAAATCAAATTATACAATACTTTCAAAAGGAAAACTTCATGAAAAAAAGAACAAGTTTGGGAGCCTTACGCGACAAACTATACGTTAAAGCTTTATTTTATCCTAGGGTTTATAGGATTCGCAAAAGTACCAAACAAAGATTGCGTAATATTGGCGGAGGAGCAGTATTGTCCTATGCTGAAAAGAGGGAAATTAATTTGTTCTGGGAGAAATATGGAGTCAAAGTAAAACCATATTGGTATAAATTATTTTTTGTACGTGCTGAACATAGAATTCCTACATATATTCCTGACGATTTATATTATAGCAAAATTCTCCCCAAGTTGAATAATATTTTGCATAGAAGAGCCTATACTGACAAATGTTTTAGCGATAGGATTTTCCCTAGTGTGAAAAGACCTAAAACCATCATTAAAAACAGTCATGGTATATATTATGATGGATCTGGTAATATTATTGATTTGAAACAAGCGATTGAGATTTTGCAGAGAGCTGATAGTTTTTTGATAAAACCTGCTCTCGATACCGGAAGTGGACGGTTAATTAATATATGTGAAGCTGAATCTCCTGAAACAGTTTCTAGTATTGTAAAGCAATACAAGAACAATTTTATAGCTCAGGAAATTCAGTCCCAACATGCTGATTTGGCATTAATTCATGCTCAGTCTCTAAATACGATCAGAGTTATTTCTTTATTATTTAAAGAAGAAGTACATATTTTGTCTTCTGTACTGAGAATGGGCTCGGGTGGGGCTCGGCTTGATAATATTTCTGCCGGGGGATATGCTTGCCCTGTAAATCTATCTGATGGAAAACTATTCAAAGAAGCAGTAAATCGCAAGAGTGAGTGGGTTACCAGACATGATAGCGGAACTGTTTTCGGTGAATTTACGGTACCTAGTTTTGCTAAAATAATTGCAAAAGTAAAAGAATTGCATCAAGGCTTACCGCACTTTTCTTTGATCGGATGGGATTTTGCTGTAGATCAAGAAGGAGATCCGGTATTTATTGAATTTAATGTATCACCTGAACCTAATCAAATATCTTGCGGTCCAACTTTTGGTGATTTAACCGAAGAAGTTTTAACTGAGATATTTATAAAAAAATCTTATGATGAAGTCAATGAATAATATTAAAATTAGTTTTATTGGTGATCTGATGTGTGATCAAGCTTTGCTTGAAGCAGCAAAACAGGGATCAAGCTACAATTTCAGTGAGGTTTTTTCAGGTTTGACTGAACTTTTCCAGGATTCAGATATAGTTGTTGGAAACTTTGAAACCGTTTTAGGTGGATCTGAGCCTTATCGCGGGCGAGGTTTTATTTATAATACACCGGATAGTTTTGCATCTGCCATCCGTTCTGCTGGGGTCGATATTTTGACAACTGCCAATAATCATGCTTTGGATGGAGGAATAGAGGGTTTGCTCAGAACGAAAGAAGTTTTACAGAAATTAGGTTTTGAAATTATTGGCACAAATTTGCCTACTGAAACAAAAAACGAAAAAATTTTGATTAAAGAAGTTTCCGGACTTCGTTTGGCATTCTTATCTTATACTGAACCGGTGAATAATTTAACACAGGAAGATGATCCAAAGCAGGAGATACCGGATTACCTAAATTTACTTTGTCCTTTGCCAACCAGATCTGAAAATAAACAAAATATCCGCAATCGCTATAAAGGCGTATCCGGTACACTCAGATATTATCTGGGCGGAATTATGCAACTGCCTTTTTTAAAATTTATTCAAAACTATAGAATTAGAAGAAAAGGGCGTAAAGGACTACCGGTATTACAACCAAGAACTGATAATTTAACTCCAAGGCATCAAGACACACAATATTTAACAAGATTACAAAAAGATTTAATTAGTGCAAAAAGCAAAGCCGATTTAGTATTTGCCTGTTGTCATTGTGGTGGTCAAATTAATGAGAAACCCGGATCATATGTTAATTTTATTTCAGATTTTTTCTATAATCATGGAGCTGATGCTTTCATTGGTAATCATCCTCATGTCATCCAAGCTGTGGATAAGATAAATGATTATATTGCTGCTTATTGCTTGGGAAGTATTAGTCAAACACCGGACGGTGAATATCGTAATAATCCCTTATTGCCTTATTATTCGATGATTTTGCATTTAGAAATAGATAAGTTGTCAAAGAAAATAATACATTGTTCATATACTCCTGTGCGTGCTGTTGCTGATCAAAAACGTTATATCCGTATTTATCCGTTAACCAAATTAATTAATGAAAGACCTGAATTGCAAGATGAGTTGCTCATGGACGCCAGATTTCTTCATACACGTATTACCAATACCGAAACTAATGAAGATTTTGCAATTCGAGACGAGTACCTTATTTACTAAATCAATTTTTAGATAAAAATAAAAACATCTTTAACTGAGAGTGAGATAAAAATGAAACGAGCTGCTTTTCTTCTAATGATATTGTCCATAGCGTCAAAAATTCTGGGTTTTTTCCGGGAAATTGCACTTTCGACATTATACGGAACGAGCTATATAACAGATGCATATGTTGTTGCTTTAACAATTCCACGTCTTGTTTTAACTTTTATTGTTGTAGCGTTTACTACCGGATATATCCCTATTTACTCTGAAATTAGAGAACGGCAAGGTAAAATAGAGGCAGAAAAATTTACCAGTAATCTTTTTAATTTATTATGTATCTTTGCAATTATTGGAACTGTTTTGGGTGAAATCTTCACAGCACAAATTGTGCGAGCAATTGCACCTGGGTTTAATAGTGAAACAATGAAAATAGCGATTTCATTTGCTCATGTCATAATTCCTATAATGTTGATTATGCCGGTACCGGCAGTTTTTTCAGGCTACTTGAATTCCAATGAGAAGTTTTTTGCGACCGGAGTGAATGGCGTTATCATTAATATCGGACTAATCTCTGCTATTATTTTAGGTGCTAAGACTAATCAACCTATCCTTTTGATGTTAATTACTCTGTTAGCCTATATTTTTCAGTACGTTGTTTATTTTCCGGCAATCAAATCTTGTAATTTCAAATATACACTTACTTGCGATTATAAGGATGCAAATATTAAGAGAATGTTGTCAACGTCATTGCCGTTGTTTCTGACTGTCGGAGTAAATGAATTAAATGTAATAATTGATAAGAACCTTGCTTCAAGAGTTGCAACAGGTAGTGTAGCAACTTTGAATTATGCGTCTACACCCTATAATATGGCTGCTGAACTAATTATCATATCAGTTATTACGGTCGTTTATCCAAAGATGAGTGAATTTGCCTCAAAACAAAAAAATGTTGATTTACTAAATTTGGTAGAGCAGACGATTATCTTAATTTCTGCTCTAATAGCACCAATAATGTTATTTTTTATGATGTTTCCTGAAGAAGTCATCGCCTTGTTTTATGAACGTGGTGCTTTTACTAGAGTGGACACAATTGCTGCAAGTCAAGCTTTATTATTTTATGCATTAAGCCTTGTCACATATGGGGTTAGATATGTTTGTGTACGTGCTCAAAATTCAACGAAGGATATGCGAACCCCTTTCTTGGTCTCATTGATAATGCTGGTAATAAATTTATTTGGTAGTATTTGGCTAATTAAATCAATGGGAATTAATGGGCTAGCCCTAGCAACATCTATTTCAAGTTTTTGCGGCATGGTTTTGATGCTTTATGCATTGAAAAGGCAATTTGGTTCATATTCATTGAAATATTTCTTAGTTAATGGTCTTAAAATATTATTAGGATTGGTTATCATGGCATTGACATCATATATCATATTTAATTATCTTAGTTCAAAGCTACATAATCATTTGGCATTGATTATTTCCGGAATGGTCTCTGTGGCTCTTTATGGAATAGTATTAATTGTTTTGCGAGTAGAAGGTTTCAAAGAAGCTAAACAGATTATTTCAAGAAGGTAAGGGATCTTTTTAAATGTTGTAATAATTTTGAAAGATGTAAAATTGAATGTAGAAATGGTTGATGTTATAATTTCGAAACATTGTATTAATTAAAATTATCTGATATCTAAACCGTTAAGTATTAACAAAACATGAATTTAGGTTAACAAACTGCTTAATTATGACATATTCTCTGAAAAAATATATTAATAAAACGCTGAATAGTAAAAAAGCCGATGATATTTTTTCTGATCCGCGTAAAGTGCTAGGAGTAGTTCTATTTGTTTACTATTTTGCTCATAAGCCAGTTTTATCCGTACTCTCCAGAGTAATACAGTTTGGTGGTTTGCCACATAGTTTATTATCAATTTTATATTCGGTTGGATTTGTTGGACTTGTTTTGTGGTTATTGTCTTTTCCTAAGCCGGAAAATGAAAATTATCTTGATGTTTTTTGGCTTTATAGTTTCATTGTATTGTTTTTTCTACTCACTTGGATCTTGCGTCCGGAATTAAGATATTTTTATGAAAGAGAGACCTTTGGCGTTTTGGACTCGGTTTTTATGTTCCGCAGAGGCATATATGCTTATCTGGTTATTAGATTACTGAGTGATGGAACACAATTAGATTTTGCTCTTAAAACTTTGGCGATCTTGAATGTTATACTTTTCACTTTGCAATTTATTAAAGCCAATATTCAAGGATATTGGTTAATTGTTTCGCCAACCGGCAATCTGATGAAAGCACCATATCAACTTGGTTTTGGCTATGATGTGCTATTAATTTCTATGATTTTCTTATGGTGGGGTTTCTATAAGAAAGGTCCTTGGCTAATAAAATTGTTGTTTTTTTGGTCTGCGATAATTATTGCTCGTGGAGGCTCAAGAGGGGCATTATTATTTTTAATCTTTTCTGTTTTGCTCTTGATAGCTATTAGTTTAATCCAACAAAAAAAATTTAAAACTCTTTTCATTGTTGTTATATCGGGAGCAATTCTTGCTGTCTTAGGTTTTGTGATACTTAAATATTTAGCAGGTACAATATTACCTGCCCTGAATCAATCGCGAACATTGAAACTTATTCTTTCAGGTGAGTTTTTATATGACAATGGGAGAATAAGGATTTGGACTACTGTTTTTAACAAGATGCGAGATAATTATTATTTACCTGGTGGACCTTTCTCCGAAAGACCGGTCGTTGCACCGATTAATATTGCAGGATATTCACATAATGTATTTGTCGAAATATTAATTGATTTTGGTTTGTTTTTTGGGATCATCATTATTATTGCATTAGCTTATTTTTCACTCAAGATGTTTATTAAATGTAAGAATGAAGAAATATTAGGAGCCTTTTTTGTGTTTTTTGTAAGTTCGATGGCCTTATTGACATCATTGACTTTTTGGAATTATCCGCCTTTTTGGGCTTGTTTAGGATTAATCGTAAATGGTTATAAGCAAAATGTATTAGCGGTTACACCGAAATTCAAAAAACGGCTAAAAAGGATAAAACAGGAGACATAAGATATGAAAAATCAGACTACTCCTTTAAAGAAAATTGGATTACATATTGTTTCTCACATAAGAATTATTATTGCCTGCATTCTACTTGGTATGATTCTGAATATCGTTTATGCAGCTCGTTTTCAGATAGGTCTTGCGGATAAAGAGAAATACATGCAACAAGTTTTTGAGCGCACTAGTGAAAAACTTAAATATGAAGATAATTCATACAAAAATTTGAACTTTCAGAAAGAAAGAACGGAAATTCAGATTATTAATTTGCAAAACAAATCTAATTCAGAAATCTTCAAGAGTTTTGAGACAGAAAATCAATCTAAGATAGAACTTTTGTTAAGTGTAGAATTGCAAGAAACGGTAACTGAACAGATACCAACACAAAAAACAGAATCTAAATTCGACTTAACAAAAGCGCGAGATTTAGCTATTAAGACTGTGGAAGAAGTTAATACTTTAGAAAATTATTTGGATATTTCAAAAAATCATCCGGTTTATAAAAAGTCATTAGCTCATTCAGCTTTTGATACAGAAGATATCCTGATTTATTTAAGCAAAGCTCATCAATATCTAAACAAAATACGGATTATTGTGATTGGCATTGATTATAGAATGGCAGAAGATATAGCATATAGTATGTATACATATTCAGACCAATTAGTAAGAGATCAAAATCCGGATTATGTCTTGGTCAAAGTTGAAGAAAAGTCTGAAACCGGTAAATTTTTCGATCCTGAGCTGAGATTAAAATTGATCAACGACTCTATTGCAGATAAAGAAAGAAAGATATCCGATCTTGAGCTATCAATGAAAGAAATTGTTGAAGAAAAAATGCCAGCCTATAACATCTCTTATCTAAAAAGTTCGATTAGTGGTGTATTGTTAGGTATGATGGTTGGTGTATGGCTTGCTTTATTTATAGGTTCAGTTGTTAATAAGGAGAGTGATGAAAATTTTTCTTAAAGAATTAGAACTTTCTATTAATGATGATGTATATTTTGATTCCAGATTAGGGGGAATTTATGCAGGTTTAGAATGCGGAGAGTACCAAGAATTTTTGTTTGAAGATTCTTTAGGGACTGTTTCTCACAGTTTTATTATCAGACCAATTAATGAAAGATTAAAAAATAAAACAAACTATTATGACCTAACCACGCCTTATGGATATGGAGGTCCCCTAATATTGGAATGTAATGATCAAGATCGTTCAAAATTGATTGAGCACTTTTTCAGGGCTTTTGCCGATTATTGTAGTGAGAATAATATAGTGAGTGAATTTATTCGATTTCATCCACTTGCTGATAATGCAAATGATTTCGGTTCATTTTATTCTGCTGAAATACATAATTATACTGTAGCGACTAATTTATTTTCCTACGATGATCCTTTTATGTCTGAATTTTCTAAATCTTGTCGTAAGAATGTAAGACGTGGTTTACGAGCAGGTCTGGATTATGTAATTGATACTAATCCAACTTCTCTGGAAGAATTTTATAAGATTTATTATGAGACTATGGATCGTAATCAAGCTAAGGATATTTACTATTTTGATGAAAAGTATTTTGAAAAATTTATCGAAACAATGCCGGAAAACATAATAACCTGCAAAGTGATATACCAAGATAAAACCATAGCTATGGGATTTTACTTACGGACTGATGAAATTTTGCATACCCATTTGTCCGGAACTCTCTCCGATTATTTGGATTTATCTCCTGCCTATATTTTGAGATATGGTTTATTACAATGGGGATTGGAAAATGGTATTAAATTAATTCATCATGGAGGCGGTACAACCGGTTCGGAAAAGGATTCTTTATTTTTATTCAAAAAACAATTTGGTAGAAATACGATTTTGCCTTTCTATTTAGGGAAGAAAATTTGGAATCAGTCAGTTTATGATCAATTAGTAAAAATCAATGAAGTTAATCCGAAAACAGGTTTCTTTCCTGCATATAGGTCACTTGATTATTATCAAAATCGTTAAGCCTAGGAGTTAATCGAATGTGTGATGAAAAAATCCAATCAAAACCTAAACATTGGTTTTATGATAAAATTATTAAACGTTTTTTAGACATTGTTTTTTCTTTAATAGCTTTAATTTTATTATCTCCAATAATTCTTATCCTGTTTATTTTAATTAGGCTAAAAATGGGAAGTCCGGTTATTTTTAAACAGAAAAGACCGGGTAAAGATGAACGTATATTTACTTTATATAAATTCAGGTCAATGACAGATGAATGTGATGAATATGGAGAGCTTTTGCCTGCAACTGAAAGATTAACTCCGTTTGGAAAATTGCTGCGCAAGACCTCTTTAGATGAATTACCGGAATTATTCAATGTACTTAAAGGCGATATGTCTTTGGTAGGACCACGACCTTTAAGAATCAGATACCTTCCTTATTATTACGAACATGAACGAGTTAGGCACCAAGTGAGGCCGGGAATTACCGGTCTGGCACAGGTAAGTGGAAGAAACAATTTACAATGGGATTACAGATTTGCTTATGACGTAAAATATGTTGAAGAGCAAAGTTTATGGCTTGATCTCAAAATAATTTTTCTGACAATTAAAAAAGTTTTCAAGGGTTCGGACGTAGCTTTGCACAGTATTGCTGATCTTGATCAAGCCAGAGAAAAGCAAAGATAAGTTAGGTGTATTAAATGTTTCTAAAAAGATTGTTACTCAGTGTGTGTTTATTATTCTTGCCTTTTGCCAGATGGAGGGCCGCTTTTTTACGCAAATTAAGAGTATTCCATCATATAGGGGAGAAGGTAACCATTCAATCTCGGAAGATCCCTTTATATCCGGAATTAATAAGTATTCATAACAATGTTTCTTTAGCTTCCGGTGTGTTGTTTGTAACCCATGATGTAATTCATGTTGTTTTACAAAACCTTGATCCTGATTCGTATTATCCGGAACGATGTGGTTGTATTGAAATTATGAATAATGTATTTATAGGTGCAAATACAATTATTCAATACGATGTGAGAATAGGTTCAAATGTTATTGTAGCAGCGGGTAGTGTTATAACGAAGGATATTCCTGACAATTCCATAGTTGCCGGTGTGCCTGCCCGAGTTATAGGAAAATTTTCTGATTTGCAAACTAAACGTAGATTAGATCCAAATTTAATAATGGATCCTAATTCCAGTAGAAACAAAGAAAAATTGTGGCAAGAATTTCAGCAAAAACATAAATCTTAAACTGCTAATAAAGAATAATGATCTTTAGGATTGACAATGAGGAAATAAAAATGAGTTTATTCAGAAATAGTATTTACAATATTTATGACTTTCTTCAAGGTTCTTATGCTAAAAAAAATTTCGGAATTTTGCAATTGATAAATAGCAGAGATAGTGATTCTGAACAAATGACCGTCTATAACAATGAGCAAATTCAAAGAGTTATGCAATATTTGCAAGATGTTCCTTATTATCAAGACATAAATACTGCTAAAGCTTTACCTAATACATTTTTTGAATTACCTGTTGTGAATAAAGAAATTATTCGAAAGAATTATGCTAAATTTATTTCTCGAAAATTTTCTGATGATAAATTAGTTGTTCGGAAAACTAGTGGTTCTTCGGGCACTCCCTTTGTTGTTAAACAAGATATCGGCAAAAGGAGGAAAATTCAAGCTGAAGTAACTTATTATTATCAAGTTCTAGGATGTAAACCCGGAGATCCTTTAATTATTTTTCGTGCTACAACTGAGAGAACGAAAATATCGAAAATATCACGTTATCTCATGAATTATTCTGAAATTGATGTACGGGGGCTAGATGATAATAGCATTAGAAGAGTTTTAGAAATTTTGTCAAAAAGTAAAAGTGCTTTATGTGTTGGTTATTCATCTACCTTGGATGCAATAGGAGATTATTTTGATCGTAATGGCTATCCGGAAAAGGGTGCATACAATTTAAAAGGTTTTATCTCAACATCAGAAGCACTTAAAGAACAAACAAGAATAGCTATTGAAAAAGCCTTTGAATGTCCTTGCATTTCCAGATATTCAAACATGGAACAAGGAATTATTGCTCAAGAAATTTCCGGATATCAGGGACATATTATTAACGAGGCTCACTATTTAGTTGAATTATTGAAAATTGATCAAGACTTGCCTGCTGTTGATGGTGAAGTAGGGCGAATAGTAATAACCGATTATTTTAATGCAGGAATGCCATTTGTGCGTTATGATACAGGAGATCTGGGTATTTTAGGATATGTTGAAATAGACGGTAATAGAAAACGTTGTGTAAAATCAATTGAAGGTCGTATTACTGACGTGATTTTTGATATTAATGATCAACCGGTCTCTCCTCATCAATTATCTGTATCCTTTTGGGATGCAGAAGAAATTAGTCAATTTCAGTTTATTCAAACAGCAAAGGGAGAATATCTTGTTAAATTGATTCTCAAATATGATAGTCAAATCAATGAAAAAAAATTAAAGCAAAGATTATTAGATTTATTAGGCGAAGATAGTAAAATTAGATTTGAAATAGTATCTAAAATCGAAGTACTTGCATCCGGAAAAAGAAAATATATTATCAATCAAATGAAAGATAATAAATATTTTCTATTTTAATAAAACTAAATTGGAGAATTTTATGAATATATTTGGTGAAAAAGTTGTGCTCAGAGCAATGGAAATAGAAGATATGGAATTATTACGTGAAACTCTGAATGATCCGGAAATTGAATATAGTGTTGTCGGGTGGAGTTTTCCGGTATCGAAATCAGAACAGTTGCGCTGGTATGAATCAACATTATCGGACAAAAAGAACAAAAGATTTGTTTTCGAAACAATTAATACCGCTGAAATATCTTCTCTTGGTTTTATAGTTTTGTCTAACCTTGATTGGAAAAATCGTACGGCCGGTATTGGAATTAAATTATTTAAAGATGCTCCGAGAAAACAAGGTTATGCGACAGATGCTTTACAAGCATTGCTAAAATATGTTTTTGAAGAATTGCAACTTTATCGAATCGGCATTAATATTTTGGCAGCAAATGAAGCTTCTATAGCCTTATATACTAAAAATGGTTTTAGGAAAGAAGGTACTTTAAGAAGTGCTATTTACAAAAAAGGCGAGTATCATGATTTACACTGTTATGGTCTTTTGAAATCTGACTACCTAGAATTGTTTTCTGAAAAACAGGACAAATTAATACACAGTAAAGTGATTGTTCAGAAAGGATGACCATTAAAAATGTTTAAATATGTCAATTATGTACTTTCTTCAAAAGACAGAAAAAGTATTCCTTCAATTTTAAAAGAAATGATACATTGTGGATTTTTGGAAAGGGAAGTACCTTATTATTATTTTACAAGTTTATTGTTTAATAAAAATTCTGGCAATTATAAAAATTTTATTGGAAGAAAAAAATAAGGAAAATTTTCAAAGCAAAATTTGAGATAAAAGATATTCTTGCTAATAAAACTTTGTTTTTTGATGTTTTGGAGGCTAATAATATTCCCCAGCCCAAAATACTAGCTTTGAGTAAGGAATATGAAATTGAGTTTGATAATCATATCCATGTCATCGAAGATGAGTCTAGCTTGCAAGAAATTATTTTAGATTTAATTAATGAATCAAAGTTTAAAGCTATTTTTATTAAACCTGATGAAGGGTATGGTGGGTTTAACAGCTACAAAGTTGACTTGGATAATGCTACTGAGATATCAAAAAAAATATATGATTCAATGAACAACTATAAATATATTTTTCAAGAAGTAATTAAACAGCATAGTGCAATAGACAATATTTATGATAAATGTGTTAATTCACTAAGAATCCATACCTATAAAGATCCTAAGACAGATCAGATTGAAATTACTTCTGCCTTAATGCGTTTTGGTAG
>JAAYRJ010000144.1 GCA_012518845.1 Clostridiaceae bacterium | reverse complement strand
TCCATATCTCCAACTGTGCCGCCTATTTCTACAATAACTACATCAGTTGGCTGCTCACGAGCTACTTTAAACATATGCTCTTTGATTTCATTGATAATATGAGGAACAACTTGAACCGTACCGCCATTATAGAAGCCTTCACGTTCTCTTTGGATAACATCTTGATAAATCTGGCCCGAAGTTATATCAGATTCTGCTGATAAATTTACATCTGTAAATCTTTCATAATGACCGATGTCAAGGTCTGTCTCAGCCCCATCTTCTGTTATAAATTTTTCACCATGTTGAATTGGACTCATTAAAGCAGCATCTGCATTTATATATGGGTCAAATTTTTGTGTAACAACACTTAAACCACGTGCCTTTAACAAAGCTCCCAAAGCTGCCGCTGTAATGCCTTTACCTAGGCCTGAAACAACTCCACCTGTTACAAAAATATACTTCGTTGACATAGATTCTCCTCATCTAATATTATGTAAACTATGATTACAAGGATGCATATACACATTGAGATATAAATTTAATATTAATTTAATCCATCTAATCATTCTAGTTATTGCCAACATTGATGTCAATTTGTATTATTGATACATAACCAATTATCAATTAGGGGGCTATTATGCAAATTATCTTAAGCAATATCTCTTTTTCAGTATTCGAAATGCTGTTTATTGTAGCAATACCTGTCTTATTAATTATTGTTGCTATTGCTTACTTAGTAACCAGCAACAAGCAGTTAAATATTTTCAAAAATTCTGTGCAAAACATTATAGGAAAAATCGAAAATATTGATGACTATTCAATTGAAAATGTAAATTCATTAAAAGAAGCTGCCGATGATGTGGAGTATTCACTTCTTAAAGATGCAATAAATGAAACAATTGAAAATGGTAATAATAAATATCAGGGCAAATGGTTACCAGACCTATCTGAAAAAATAAACAAAAAAAATCTAACCAATAAACAATTAAAAAGTGTTTTAGGATACACACCGATTTTATTTGTAGTTGCAATTGGCTTTCTTGCCTCAATCATTTTGGAAATACTACCAATTGTAAATCCAATTGCTTTTAGTGCTAATATTACTTATCCATTTTTTAATGTGATACCCTTGATCATTGGAATTTTGATCGCCTTATTTCTGTTAAATTATAAAAACGTACTAGAAAATGAGCTTGATACAGAGATAGATTCTCTTAAAAAGGGAATTGATCAGATCATCCCTGTATATTCTGACAAGGCAGGTTTAGCTTTGCTAGTAAATGAAATGACAGAACACGAAAACAATATTGATGCTTCTTTGACTACTTTTAATAATCAACTTGAACAATTTGTTTCAGAAGATTTTAGAAATTCTTTGAATGAATCAATACGCGAAGTTATGGAGAACGAAATAGCACCACCTATTAATGAAGCCTCTAGTACTTTATCTGATCTAGCAAACGCTTTAGCCGAAAAACAAAATGAAGGAATGGCAGAGTTAGCAGATCATTTCACAACAAATTTAACTGATTCATTAAAAGTCAATTTAAAATCAATAACAGATGAACTTGACTCATTTAATGTACTCATGGAAGATACTACTAATTTTATTCAAGACTCTATCGCTATTTTAGAAAACTCACGTCAGCAAAATATTCTTTTAAACCGTGAAGTTAGCGATTCAATTGAACTTATGACTGTTGCCAAAAATGATATCGCCAATGAAATGGCAGAAATGTCAGATTATTTAGAAGTTATAGCTAATGTAACAGAAAAGATGACTTCTGTTTATGCTGGTGAAGATGCTAATTTAAAACAGCAAATAGGCAGTTTAGAAATTGCTTTGAATAATTCATTGAATACAATAAATGAGAGTATTTATCAATCACAGGCCACATTAACTTTAAGTTCACAGTTAAAAGAAGAACAGCAATTACAAAGTAAAGAAATGATTGAACAAATGGATGAGATTTTAGAAAGTCTCAATACTGTAAATCAATCAATACGTGAAACTACCAGCGGTTTTGCAACTGAGTCTGATCAATTAGTAAAAAACAGTTTAGATGATTATGAAGAAGCTTTAGCAAATATAGTCGAAAGATTAATCTATACAACTGCTGAAATAAGAGATGCAGTTGAGGGTTTACCATTAGCTTTAAATTCCAAATCAGATTATTTTGAGAAGAAATAAGATATTAAAATGAAAATCAGGAAATCGAATTTAAGTGAAAATAATAAAAATAAAGATGATTCTGAGGTCAAAAGACTTCAAGAATCAGAAGTTGAGCTTGAAAAAAATAATGGAAACCTCAGTGATAACAACTTAACAGACAATAAAGAACGGAGCAGTATTCGGAAAGTGCCTAATGTTGCTCTAAAAGAAACTCCATCAAATGAGGTCGCTACAAAAACAAAATTCGAGCGAATTAGCGATGCCAGTTTAAGTGAATTAGTAAATCTTGCAGAAGACTTACACGTCCTACCAAGAGAAGCCCAAATGAAAATAAATAAAACTCATCGAAACTGGCTCATCTCGCAAATACGTAAACAAAAAACAGAAGATGATTTGATAGATTTTGCTTACAGACTAGATCATAAAGAGTTGAGCTTGATTTTTCCTATACTGGCAACAACACATAGAAAAAGTATTGTAGATAAACTAAACAAAATTATTTCAATAAGAGCGAGCAAAGTCCTATATATACATGGTTGGACAACTTTACAATATATTTACCCTGAAAATCGTTTCGCCAGAAATTTTAGTGATTTATGTCGGGAGTTAGAGAATTTAAATTTTCCATCAGATAGCCTCTTAAATGATCCAAAAAACAAAAATCAATTATCGTATAAAGTTCTACCTTATCCTCATTTTGACTGGACAAATATAAAACTAATTACAGAAATTGCTGTTCCAGATAATCGTCGCTTTATGAATAATATTATGAATCATATTTTTGATAATCAAATCACACTCGAGGACTTCTTCTATGAATATGGAATTTATGATGATTTGTCTTTAGGAATGGCTATTAGACAAAATTATGATGTCAAAAAATTAGAAAGAAGAATTCATTCTGAAGGACTTGCAAAAAAATCTTGGCGCGATATATTCAAATTAGGACAAGATGATCTCGAAATATAACTACTGAAGGTGTTAATAAAAGCAGATTAATTTAATAAGTGATTACAAGATCAGCAGATAATAAACTTGAGTTAATTTGATGCTCTGTCAACTTAACCCCAACTTCGGTTAACTCTTCTTCATTAAGGTATAACGAGATAGACTCTTTACTAACACCAATTTCAACATTATTTTGATGAAGAAATTTTAGCGTTGACTCTATTTCACTCCCCTTGACTGTCAATAAAACAGCATCGTTTATAAAAATAATCTTACTTGGTAAAATTTCTTGATAGTTTAAATTATTTATTAATTTAACTGTTTGAGTTTTTATTCGTAGGTCATGGTCAACTGCTATCTTATTAACTAATAAGACAATATTCTTTTCTTGATTATTGTTTGTCTCAATTAATTCTGATTGAATTAAATTGTCTTGTAAAATATCAATATCTGTTTTTTTATCTAGATCTACTTCTAATTTAATATTATTTTTCATTTTCATCCATTTTCTAATTCGAATACTCTATTCTAAATGTAAAGCTTGTATCGAAAAATCTTCAGGCAAATAGAACAGTTCTTGATAATTACTCAAATCATTAGTTAATTCTACAACTGTCATTTCTAGATTGATTTTACTATTGCTGTCAAAAATTCTATATCCTAAGAGATTATCATCTGAAAAATAATAGCGAATATATTCATGATTATCTAATGTATATTCTTCAAAAGTTGAATTTTGTCCTAAAAAGCTGGCTTGTCCTTCACCTAAAAAATAAATTGTTTCAAGTCCTAAAAGAATTTCATTAATTGCTCCATCATATGAATAAATTTCTGAATTATCATCTAAAAAAATTTCAAACGCAATTTTTTCTTCACGATCTAGAATAAAAAAGCTTCCATCATTCAAGACCAAACTTTCTTGTGTATCTGATTCATCGCTGATCATTGAGTATTTTGTTCCATCTTTAGAGAAAGAAAGTATGTAATTGGTTAATTGATTATTTACTAAGTCATCTGTCTGATATGCAAAGTAAAACTGTTCCTGAGCTAAAGTATTATAAAATTTTGATAGTTTTCGCTGCTCAATTCCTTGTTCCGCCTCAAATAAATTTTTACTTGTTATGGGAATAGATGGCTCTTCCTGCAGATGTTGATTTGTATCTTGAGCAGACTCATTTGTCTTTATTTCATTGGAGTCAGGACTAGTTGTATTAGTAACAATCTGAGTTTTGGTTACTCCACTCTCAGTTTCACTTGGAGTTTCTGTTTGGCTAGTACAAGCTATATTAAATAATAAAAGAAAAATAACAAGTGAAATTTTTATTTTTAATAATTTCATTAAAATACCCTCATGCCAGCTTTGCTAGTTTAGCATTAATACCCTAGTACTGCTGAAATATAAAATAAGTTAATTCATCGTAATATAATTTATTTCTACAGGCACTGGCGGTGAATAAGGCTCATCAGAATATAAATTCGTAAAAATTGCACCCGTCGCATTAACTGCCTCTGAAAAACTTAACAAATGCGTATCAAAAACAGTTACAGATAATACCATATTACGCTCAGCTTGATCATACGAAACAAACCAGCTATTTTGTCTGGTCATATTATTGACTTCATCAAACCCAACTTCCGCTGTACCTGATTTGCCAGCTAATTTAATGTTATCATAATTTAAACTTGTATATGTTTTTGTTACAACCTGACGCAAAGCATTATCCATCGTCTTAATATCTTCTGGGTCAGCTATGTTATCTGTTATCTTTTGTATATCTGTATCTAATAGGAGACGTGGACGATACCAAACTCCGTCATTGGCAACAGCTCCAAAAACAGAAGCTAGGTGTGCGGGAGATATTAATAGTTCTCCTTGACCATAGCCTGCGTCAGCTAATAAAATTGTATCTTTGATAGGTCCATCATTGGTTAACTGAGCTATTCCAAATGGATAGTCAGAAGCTATACTTTCACCAAATTGTAAATTTTCCATTTGTTGATTAAATTCCTCAATACCCATATCTAAGGCAACTCTAGCAAAATAAATATTGTCGGAATTATACATAGAGGCGTTATAGTCAATATTGCCATTGACTACCGTATAGCGAATTACTTGATGATTTCCCCAACTAGGATCATAAGTCCAGCCCTTGCCTTGAATGTTATAGGTAGTATCTTTAGTCAGAGTTCCAGCATTAAAACCAGCAATTGAAGTTAAGAGTTTTTCCGTTGAACCAGGTGTCATTGCACCAGAAAATTTGTTAAACAAAGGTAAATGAGGATCATTTATTAAAGAATCATATTCGGACTGACCAATGCCTAAAACAAATTGATGGGGATCAAATGAAGGAGTGCTAACTAGAGCTAAAATGTCACCATTACGTGGATCAATAGCTGTAAAAGTCGCATTACGATCTGAATGCAGATCATAAATTGTTTGTTGCAAGTCCGAATCAATTGTTAAATATAAATCTTGTCCATGCTTAGCTTCTTGTTCTAGTAATACTTGTTGGTACTCACCTGTTACAAGTACTTTGTAACCATCCTCTCCCCTTAAATGCTCTTCATAAAGTGCTTCAAGACCGGTTTTGCCAATGAAGTCTTCTGGTGTTAAGCCAGCATTTTCTTCTTTTTCTAAATCTTCAACTGTAGGATGACCAACATAACCAACCAAATGTGCAGTAGCTTCTCCTCTAGGATAGTAGCGAGTAGCTATTTGTTGCACCATCAAATAATACTGAGACACTGCTTCTTTATGCTCATCTGTGAGTTCAGTTAGAGTTTTGATCGGTACAAATGTATCATCTGTAACCCAAGCTTGTTCTAATTGCTGATTAATATAGCCCGGTTCTAAGTCAAATGCTGCTTCCAAAGCAGGTATATCTTTTTCTAATATAGAAGACGGGGTAATGCCTATCCTATTAATAAAAGATTTTGTAGCTAATGGATTTCCATTACGATCATATATGTCTCCTCTATTTGCTGGTATAGGCATTATCTGTACCAACCCGTGATCATGGAGCCCTGGTAAAATTACACTTGGCGTCCAGTCAAGTTGCCAGCGTGAGGTTTTTGGATGATAAATAAAATTATAAGTATTTTGTTTTTCTATTGTTCCAAATTCTGTGCTGTAAACAACTGTTCCTTGGTATGAAATTAAACCATCACTTTGTTCATTTATGATTGGAGTAAAATCTATCAATTCGATGCTATTTAGACCAATGCTCTCATGTACCATATTATTACGATCTACAATTTGTTCGCGACCATACTTATCTATAGCTGATGGATGCACCCATTCAAACAATGCTTCGGCATTATCTGCCTCAATTAAGTCTAAAATTCTTTGAATTTGTAATTTGGCGTCATCAGCGCTTATTTGGATTTCCTCTGACTCATCTTGAGTGTCAAAAATACTTTTGGGTTTTGAAATGCCTTCACAACCCACTAATAGTACAAAACTTAATAGCAAACAAATTAATATTTTTTTTGATTTCAAAATAAGATCCTCCAACTTGGAATTATTTAAATCGTTTTTTTGTTGTTACTATTTTAGGTACACCAAAAACAACTAGTCAAAAATAAAAAGAATAACTTATCTTATTATATACTAGTTAATTGCAGAATTTATTAATGTTTTAATTAACTTAATCGGATTGTAACCAGAATGTTGTATTAATTTTGGATACATACTTATGGCAGTAAAACCTGGTAAAGTATTTATCTCATTTAGCAAAATTTTCCCCGTAGATTTTTCAATAAAGAAATCCGCACGTGATAGCCCCTCACCATCAACTAGATTAAACGCTGTTTTAGCATATTCATGCAAAGTTTTTAGCTGATCATCTGTTAATGATGCTGGAATGATTAATTCAGAATCTTGAGAAATATATTTTGACTCATAATCATAAAAATCTCGATCGGGAATAATCTCTCCTGCTTCTGAAACAAAAATATTATCTTCTAAATCTGGATCTTCTATAATAGCAAGTTCAATTTCTCTACCAATGATCCCTGCTTCGATTACAACTTTTGAATCATAATTAAAAGCTAAATCTAAAGAGTTTTCAAGGTCTTTTCGATCATATGCTTTATTTATTCCAACCGAAGAACCAGCATTAGCTGGTTTAACAAACACAGGATAAGCCAATTCTGCTTCAATATTTTCAACTGCCTTGTCTTTATTAGAAAGATATTCTTTTTTCTTAAGCCAAGTCCATTCTGCTTGGGGAATACCCGCATAATCAAATAACATGCGCGAGATAACTTTATCCATACTAACTGCACTGGACAATACTCCGCAGCCAACAAAGTTAGCATTAAGCATATCAAAGAGTCCCTGAATAGTGCCATCTTCGCCATTTTGCCCATGTAGTACCGGGAAAAAAACATCAACATCATACCAATTCAGTTGATTATCTTCTTCTACATAAAATCCTTGACCTTTTTCACCTAATTTAAATAAGACAGTTTGATTATTGGGATCATTAAGCCACGAGCCATCTTTGACTTGGTCTACTCGTCCATGAAACAAAAAACAGTTTCCTTCTTTACTAATGCCTAATTGGTAGATATTTTTAGCGTTTGCTTCTTTCAGCAAATTAATAATATAGGAGGCAGATTGGGCAGAGATTTCATGCTCATTGCTTTGTCCACCAAAAATAACACAGATACTTAAATCTTCGAATTTCATTGACATCTATATCTTTCTTCTTGTATTAACTACTATAAATCTAATTCTTTTTTATTTTTTTGGATAAACATTAACATTTCTGTTAATTGATCTTCGAGATCTTCCAGATTATCTTTTACATAATCCATCGTACTAGTCTGAATTTGCCGACTTTTGGTATTGGCATTATCAATAATTCTTTG
>JAAYRJ010000143.1 GCA_012518845.1 Clostridiaceae bacterium | reverse complement strand
ATTTATGAACTCGTTCAGGTAATTGAGTATGGCTTTTGATTTGATCATCATTCCAAAGACCTGCGGTGGCACTAAATCCCCTACCTTCAGGCGTCACATTATAATCTTCCGTAATGATTAATCCCCATAGGGCCAGTAGTTTTTACGGAAGTATGGATTTCTTTTTAAATGATGCGATTAGAAAGGCAACCTCCACTCCGATCTCTTTTTCCAATGGTTGGCGCTGGGGAGGTGCAATCCCTAAGGGTAAACTTACCCTGAGAGATTTGTATACAATTGTCCCTATGGATCCAGTCATCATGACAGCTAAATTAACAGGCAAGGAAATTATTGAATTATTAGAAGAAAATATTGAAAATACTTTTGCTTGTGATGCTTTTAATCAAAAGGGTGGCTACCTTAAAAGAAACTCTGGCCTTAAAATATATTTTAAAATTGAAAATCCTTATGGCCAGAGAATCCAGAAAATTTTTGTTGGCAATGATTTGTTAGATTCTGATAAAATATATGAAGTTGCCTACATTACTGTCCAAGCAGTTCCAAAAAATGTTGGCAGCGACCACAAGTCAACTGACATCAAGTCCATCGAAGCCATGATTCAACTTTTGAGGGAAGGGCCATACACTAGACAAGACATGGAGTCTTATATAGCGATTTAATTTATTGATAAAGAATAAGGTTCTATAGGGTTTTATATGAAAAAAATTAAGGAAGTTTTAGCTAAGATGTCTCCAAGCACCAAAGCAATCTTGTTATTGGTAGGAGTTGCCTTAGGAGTGCTTAGTTATATCTTGGCTAATAATTAAGAGAGAAATGCGGCTGCTAATTTGTCAATTTGACAGCTGAAGAACAAAAACTTGCATTAAACCAAAATTGATAGAAGATATTCCTCAAGTTGACAGATACATTTAATAGCTTTGCTAAATTAAATAATGGCAAACGAGGATTCTATCAATTGTGGTAAGTATTTATTTTCTTGCTTTACCTATCTATAATTTGCGGCTATGACGGCATTAATTAATTTAGGACCAGGGAAATCAGCTACTATGATTCCAGTACGGGTTATGCTGTTATCATTAATGTAATTAGCCGTTAGATTATTTGTACCATCGTAGTAGACAGCAACCTTATCTTTAGTGAAGGGTTTTCTAATAAAATAAGGATACTTTTGTTCTTCTGGGCTTAAATCAGCGTCTTCAATAACACCTGTCCAAAGTTGCTCGCCATTGGTATCTGGCAAGGTTTTTCCACTAGCAACTGTATAGGGCAAAACGCCACCTGTGGCACTTAAATGATTGAGGTATATTTCAGAACTAATAGAATTGTTACTCGTATCTAAATGTCCACGAACAAACTCCCATTTGTCAGCAATATTCCATACAGTTTTTAAGAAATAATGATCTTGAATATTTAAATCATTATAAAGTAGACCATAATTGATAGCAGGAATTTCTGAAAGAAGAACGACTTTTGATCTCATTTCACTTACAAGCGGATTAAAATTTACTTGATTACTATGGAAAAATATGTCTGAGTAGTTTTCGAAATACTTATTAAAAAGATGCAATAATTCTTCCGAGCTGGCAGGACCGTATTCATGTTTTATTCGCATCAAAATAAATTCAGACGGATTCTGAGACAAAAATTGCGTAACTGTTTCCAAAACATCTGTAAAGTTATATCCAAGATAAACGGGACCATGATTGATTTTGAAATGATCTTTTTGATAATTTAAGCGAATATCTAGATAGCGAATTCCAGCATTTAGTTGCTGATCTAAACTCAAGCATTGGGTTCTAGTGATATTGCCAAAAGTCAAGTTATCATTATATGCCATTGTGTCGTGGGTTCCCGGAACTGAAATCTGACTTAGATTTTTATCATCTGCAAGATTTGCCATCCAGGATGGATTATTTATAGAAATACTTTCTTCGTACCAATATGCGTAGTCATTTGTATTTGTAATCATTTCGTTTGCCTTAACATATGTGTTACTTACGCTTAAAATTATTACAAACATAAGCAGAATAGATATTGCTTTTGCAGTGTTTGTTTTTTTATGCATAACTTATTACTTCCTTATGTTTACTTCTTTTTAGAAATAGAAGCTTTGATTTGATTAAAACTATTTTTGATATAGGGAGCAGCCAAAATAAAAACAACCAAAGTCATCAATACACTACTAGTAGAGGCTCTGCCTAATTCAAAACTATCAATTCCAGTTTGATAAATATACATACTGATGGTTCTGGTTGAGTTGGCTGGGCCACCTCCTGTAAGAACATTTACCTTATCAAACAATCTAAAGCTATCAATTGTTCTAAGCAATGCTACGATCCCAATTGTATTTTTCAAATAAGGAAGTGTTACATAAAAAAAAGTTTGCCACTTGTTGGCACCATCTATTTTGCTTGCTTCCTCTAATTCACTAGGAAATTGGGTGAGAGCTGTGTATAGAAGTAAGAAAACAAAAGGGGCATATTGCCAGATATCAACAATTAATACCGAATAGAAAGCATAGTTTATATCTTGTAGCCAATTAATATTTGCTATACCAAAAGCGTTCAAAATTTGATTAATGATACCATTATTATTACTAAACATTGTCTGCCAAATTAAGGTCATTGATATTGGCGGACAAAGAGCAGGTAATAAGAGGATCACTCGAATTATCTTATTTATCAGAGTAGGTTTTTGATTATGCATAAAGACAGCCATAAATAAGCCAACTAACAATTGAGAAATTACGGCAAGTAGCGTAAATTTAATGGTCACCCCCATGCTACTCCAAAAGTTGCTGTCGGTAAGAGCCCATTGATAGTTCGCTCCTCCTATATACTCTGATGTTCCTTGCTTTAAATTAATTAGGTTCAAATCAGTCAAGCTTGTGAGAAACATTAAAATGATTGGCAGTAAAGAAATGCAAAGCAAAACTATTATTGCCGGGGAGATTATCGAATTGGTAAAGATTGACTGTTGAAAATTTTGTTTTTTTAGTTGATAATCTAAAGATTTTTTCCGATGAGTTTTCATTTTTAACCTCATGACAATAAAAAAGTGAAATCAAGAATATGCAGTAATGCAAGTTTCCCTGATCTCACTTTTCATCTAATAAAACTCCTTATCCACCTTGGATAATAGTATCTAAGGCTTCTGTTGCATCATCTAGGGCTTCTGAAGCTGTTTTTACGCCAGAAATAGCGGCTGATAATTCAGCACCTAATGCTTCTTCGCACGCACCCCAAAGAGCAGTACGGGGACGAGCTTTTGCATTTTCCATTGATTTTGCCAAAATAGGGAAATGAGGATTGGCTGCAACAACTTCTTCATTATTTAAAACAGAAGTACGAGTTGGTACACCACCGACTTTGGCACCCTCGATTTGACTTTCTGCACTTGTTAAAAATTCAACTAATTGTGTAGCCAGTTCAGGTTGATCTGTGTTTGCCATAACACCGATCATCCAATTACCAATCATACCTGCTGGATATTCTTCACCATCAGCAGTAAATTTTCCAGGGATTGTAGCATAAGCTGCACTAGCACCTTCACTAGTTACATACCATGAAGGCCAACCCAAACTTGCAGCTCCATTACCATCTGAAACAGCTGCTACCAAATCATTCTTTTCGTAGTTAGCACCATTTTCTAACAGTTCCATATATAATTCTAAAGCTTCAATGGCCTCCGGTGTATTTACACTAGCAGTCCAATCTTCATTAAATACTTCACCACCGTTTGCCCAGAATATAGGTAACCAGTCAGAAACAATCGGGTTACCCTGTTGACCTCTGATTACGTAACCAAATTTGCCATCAGCAGAAACTGTTTTAGCGTCTTCTAAAACTTCTGCCCATGAGCTTGGTGCATCGGCAACTAAATCAGTATTATAAAAATACATCATGACATTACCAGAATAAGGTAAAGCGTAAAGATCACCTTCTGCGTAAGGATCCTGTCCTAGTTTTACACCAGCTTCGATAAAGTCTGAATCTGCTTCTACCCCTTGCTCTGTCAAGTTTAGTAAGATGGAGGCTTCTGTAATTTCGGGCATCCAAGGATCATCTAACATGACAAGGTCAAAATCAGAAACTGATTTTGTGCTATCCAACATAATGTTTGTTTTTAAATCAGGATTTTCGTATCCCGATACTTCAATAACAACATTATGTTCATTTTCAAATTCTTCTTTAACCGCATTAATGGCATCTACGTGAGAACCACCTCTGGCAGCAATTTTTAAGGTGACTGTTTCAGCAACTTCTTCATCTGTGGATTCACTAGCAACCTCTTCGGATGT
>JAAYRJ010000142.1 GCA_012518845.1 Clostridiaceae bacterium | reverse complement strand
TCTAATGATACCAGATCATGCCATTTATAACCTGGTAATCAAATAAATTAATTTTCTTCCGGATGAACTGTTAGATCAAGCCGAGTACTTATTTTTTCATTATTAGGAAAATTGAGTGAATAGGAAAGTAATATTTTACCACCTTCTTCAGATAACTCTCCTTCAACCTCATTTGTCAAAATTGTGATATCAAAAAGCCCATATGGTGTCTCCATTTGAGTTTTGAAATGATTTCCTGCTTCAAATAAAACATTCATTTGAACTGTTCCGTTTCGTACAAAATGCACGTTACCCTCTTTAGTTAGGCTCAAGCTCGTCTTTGTACCTTGCATGCCGGTTGCTTCGCTTTCGTCGTAGCGTACAGTCCATTCGTCTGAAGTTGAATTGTGAACCAATGTTCCCATACTCATTAATTTAATAGGCTCTGCAGCTTCGCCAGCAGTCCATTGTTCACTAATTATATTTATCTTTACAGGCTTTTTTATTTGCATTTATTCAAATATCACTTTCTGATCTATCTTTCTGATCAAATCAAATTTAGTTATATCACACTAATTGAGCGGTATCTAGAGCTATCTTTAATTCTTCATTTGTCCTAATAACGAAGATTTTAACTTTTGAATCATCAGCCGAAATCTCAAGATTATCTTTTGAGCGGATTTTATTTTTTTCAGGATCTAATTTTATTCCTAAATATTCAAGATTTTCACAAATATTAGCTCTAACAGTACTCGCATTTTCACCAATTCCAGCAGTGAAAACTAATGCATCAACACCATTAAGAGCTGCTATATATGAACCAATATATTTTTTGCAACTATAGGCGAACATGTTTGATACCAATTCTGCCCTATTATTACCTTGAGTAGCTGCATTTTCTATATCACGATTATCTGAACTAACACCTGAAACACCTAAAAAGCCAGATTCTTTATTCATTAAATTATCGACTTCTTGAGTAGAAAGATTTTCTTGGTCAATCAAAAATGTCACGATGGCAGGATCGATGTCACCACAACGGGTACCCATAGGCACTCCAGCCAAAGGCGTCATACCCATACTTGTGTCAACGCTCTTTCCTGCATCAATCGCTGCTATCGAAGACCCATTCCCGAGATGTAAAGTAATTATTTTTGCATCTTGATCGCCTAACATTTCATAAGCTTGCTCAGATACATATTTGTGTGAAGTTCCATGAAAACCATAACGTCTAATGGCGTGCTTTTCGTACAATTCATACGGTAAAGCGTACATATAAGCTTGATCTGGAATAGTTTGATGGAAAGCTGTATCAAAAACTGCGACTTGTTTAATGCCTGGCATTGCTTTTTCACATGCTTCAATACCCATAATGTTAGCCGGATTGTGAAGTGGAGCTAATGGATAGCATTCTTTAATTGCAGCTTTTACCTCATCGTCTATCAAAACAGAATCAGCAAATTTTTCACCTCCATGAACTACACGGTGACCTACTGCATTAACTTCTTCTAAACTTTCTAACACTCCATGCTCTGATGACAATAAAGCGTCAATAACTAATTTTACAGCAATGGTATGGTCGGGCATGTCTGTTTCTAGATCAAAGGTTTTGCCTTCAAAAGTTTCATGACTAATGTTCGCACCATCAATACCAATCCTTTCACACAAACCACTTGCTAAAACATCCTGTTTGTCATCCTCTAGTTGAAACAATTGATATTTTAGTGAAGAGCTACCTGCATTGACTACCAAAATTTTCATAAATCTTTTTCCTCGTTTTCTCAATATTATTCTTTAATTTTTTCAATTAATTATTCTGCATCTTGTGCTTGGACCACAGTAATAGCTACCACGCCAATAATATCTTCTACTGAACAGCCACGTGATAAGTCATTTACCGGTTTGCCAATACCTTGTAGAAGCGGACCATAAGCTTGTGCTTTGCCTAAATACTGAACCAACTTATAAGCTATATTACCTGTGTTTAGATCTGGAAACACTAGTACATTTGCTTCACCTTTTACATCATTGCCAGATGCTTTTTGCTCACTAATAGTTGAATCTAAAGCTGCATCAATTTGTAGTTCACCATCTAAACGAAGGTTAGGAGCTTTATCCCTTGCTATTTTTGTAGCTTCAATAACTTTGTCTACTAATGGGTTTTTAGCACTACCAAAGGTTGAATAAGAAGTCATTGCAACAACCGGTTCCTGACCAACCAGTGACTCAAAAGAATCTGCAGAGGAAATTGCAATTTCAGATAATTGGTCGGCGTCTGGATTTTCATTAAGACCACTATCCGCGAAAACGAAAACTCCATCAGCTCCCAAATCAGTTTGTGTATCCATAATAAAGAAAGCTGATACTAATTTTGCCCCAGGTTTTGTTCGTAGAATTTGTAAAGCTGGTCTTAAAATATTTGCTGTTGAATTGACAGCACCTCCGACAAAACTATCAGCATAGCCAGTTTTCACCAGCATCATACTAAAGTAAATTGGATTTTTCATCATTTCTTTAGCATCGTTCTTGCTGACGCCTTTCTTCTTTCTCATTTCAAAAAATTGCTCAGCAAGTTGCTCTCTCTGCTCACATGTTGCCGGATCAATAAAAATTGCACCATCTAATGAAAATTCTGGTGTTACTTGACGAATTTTTTCCTCTTCGCCTACCAAAATAATATCAGCAATTCCTTGTTCAATAATTTTAGATGCTGCTTCAGTTACACGTGGATCTTTTGTTTCCGCTAAAACAATCTTTTTTCGATCTTTTTTTGCCTTTTCGATAATCCCATTGATAAAATTTGCCATAAAAACCTCTTTCAGTAGCATTTCGTTCATTAAATACGCTATAATTTTTATATATTTAGTATAGTATAAGGTTTTTTTACATTCAATATTTGGTTTTTTTAAATAAATTTATTTTTCAGCTCTGTATTGAATAAAATATCCGATGGAAGTAGGTAAAAATGGAAAGAAAAAAAGTTTTAGATTATAAAGACAAACCTATACACTCATATCGTTTAGAAAATAAAAATGGTATGATTCTAGAAATAATTGACTTTGGTTGTACCATTACAAACCTAATTGTTCCTGATAAAAATAATAATCCTACCGATGTTGTGCTGGGTTATCAAAATCTAGAAACATACTTGGACAATCCTTTTTTTCTAGGTTCGACAATTGGTCGCTATGCAAATCGAATTGCAAATGGGCAGTTTGTTTTTGAAGGCAAAGAATATCAACTTGAAAAAAATGATAATCAAAATCATTTACATGGTGGCTCTAACGGATTTTGGCGACAGATCTGGCAAAACATCCCAATGAAGAATGGTCTAAAATTTAAGTTAGTTAGTCCGGATAATGATGAAGGTTATCCTGGCGATATTGTTGTTTATGTTGTTTTTCAGTTATCTGACAAAAATGAATTGATAATCAATTATAGAGTTGAGAGCGATAACAAAGCTTTTGCTAATCTAACGAATCATAGTTATTTTAATTTAGATGGAATAAATTCTAAATCAATAAAAAATCACCAAATTCAAATAAATGCAGATTTTATTACAGTTTCGGATGAGAGATTAATACCCACGGGTGAATTAATGCCTGTTGGAAACACTCCTTTTGATTTAAGAGAATTGACCACAATTTCAGATCATATAAACGCAAACTTTAAGGCTCTAGAGCTAGCAGGTGGTTTTGATCATAATTTTGTTTTGAATCAAAACAAAAAATTAAAAGCTGTTGCTAGTTCACCTAAAAGTGGAATAAAAATGGAAATGGAAACAGATTGTCCTGGGGTCCAGTTTTATAGTGGGAATAGCCTAGATCAATCAGAAAATGGTAAAAATGGTAAACCTTTTTCCAAGCAATCTGGTTTTTGCTTAGAAACACAGTTTTTTCCAGATGCACCTAATCAACCAAACTTCAAAATGCCAATAATCGATAAAGAAAAACCACTAGAAACAAAAACCATTTATCGTTTTGGTATTATTTAATTTTTTTGGTATAATAGCTTCTGTTATTCGTCGTAATTAATCTGCGGCCGATTGTGGGTTCCGTGCGATTTTGGCTCGTGAACTCCGTCAGGTTCGGAAGGAAGCAGCGGTAAGCGAATCCCAGGATGTGCCGCGGGTTGATCTGCACCGGTCGTAGATTAATTACGACGAACACTTTTATAGGAGATTTTATGAGTCATATTGCACTCTATCGCGAATGGCGACCTCAAACCTTTTCTGATGTTGTTGCCCAAAATCAAGT
>JAAYRJ010000141.1 GCA_012518845.1 Clostridiaceae bacterium | reverse complement strand
CTCGCTAATTCTTTCATTTTTGTTTTGTATTCTTCCTCTAATCCTTTCTTGATTTCCTTACTTTCTTCAATTGAAATCCTGCTAATTAAAGACGAAATCTGCACATCTAATACCATTATCTTCTCCTCAACCTCTCTCTTATTTATATTTAAATCCTCTTTATCTTCACGGTTTAAATAATCCTCATATTTCCCTCTGAAATTTGTTATTTTTTTATTCTCAATTATGAGTAATTCGTCAGCTATATTTTCAATAAATCTTATATCATGAGATACTATTAGGCTTGTTCCATCATAATTTTTGAGAACATTTTCTATTACTTCTAAACTGCTTATATCTAGATAGTTAGTCGGTTCATCTAATATTAAGAAGTTTATATCCGCTAAAATAATTTTAGCAAAGGCGACTTTTACTTTTTCTCCACCACTAAGTATTTTTAATTTTTGATTGACTTTGTCGCCTTTTATCAACAACCTAGCTAAAATTAGCCTTGCAAATCCTTCATCATGAATACTTTCGCCCATTACATTTTCTAATATAGTTTTTTTCTCATCTAGCACATCCATGGATTGGCTAAAATAGCCTATTCTAACATTCTTGCTTATGTTAATGTTTTCTTCGGCTAATATCATTTTGATTAAAGTGGTTTTGCCGCTCCCATTCGGACCTAATAGGGCAACCTTTTTACCGTTATTAATGCAAAAGCTTGCGTTATCAAATAACACTTTTTCTCCGAAAGCTTTACTAAGATTTTCCCCCGATATTAATGTTTTGCTGTGTGCTCTAGCATATGGTGGTATATTGATTTTAATCACATCTTGTTCTATGGGTTTGTCCCTATTTTCTAAATGTTCTATCCTTTTTTCTATTGACTTTGCGGCTCTGTCTAATTTTGCCCTATTAGACTGCCCTCCCATCTTGTGGAGGCGTGCCTCTGAATTACCCATTCTGCTAGGTGTTGTCCTTACTCTAGCGGATTTTTCTGCCATCTCTCTTTTAAGATTAGCAAGCCTACTTTTTTCTTTAACGAATTCCTTGTATTCAATCTCCTGCCTAGCGATCTCCATTTCTTTCACTTTCAAATACTTACTGTAGTTACCATCGTAAACTTTGCATTTGCTATTTTCAATCTCAAGTATTTTATTGCATACTGAATCTAAAAAATATCTATCATGAGATACTACAACAAGTGCCCCATTAAATGTGTTAAAATTATCAATAACCAATTTTATTCCATCGATATCCAAATTATTTGTTGGTTCATCTACTAACAACACGTTACCACTATTCTCAAATCCCTCTGCTAGTTTGAATCTAGTCTTTTCCCC
Source organism: Clostridiaceae bacterium (assembly GCA_012518845.1). Classification (GTDB taxonomy): domain Bacteria; phylum Bacillota; class Clostridia; order Saccharofermentanales; family DTU023; genus UBA5436. Next base: position 773 of record JAAYRJ010000141.1, on the reverse strand, counting down.
TCCACTCATATGACTATCCCATTTATTGTACACTTGAAATATTGAGGCATATTTCCCACTAATTCTTTTCACATTGGGTTCGCCTAATTGTGGAACATATTTTATCGCAGTATTACTATTTAGCAGTAATTCACCACTATCATAATCAATTTGTTTGCTTATAATCTCTAACAATGTGGTTTTTCCAGCACCATTAATTCCAACTATTCCAATTCTGTCGCTTTCGCATATTTTAAATTCATCAATATCTAATATTAATCTGGTTCCGTAATACTTTCTTATTTTATTCATACTAATTTTTAGCATAAAAAAATCCTCCTTCTAAAATAGAGAGGATAGGTTTTTACAGTTTAACTGTAAAATTATACACAAAGATATTAGTTATACAAACTATCCACTCACGATAAAAATAGACGCAAATATATTAGGGCATAACTCGCCAGCTCAATATATTTTGTTAATTTATATGATAATGGATTATCTGTACATTTTTCTATAATTCACTCCTTGAAATTTAAAGTATATACCAAGTATAGAGGAAGAAAAGAGAGTTGTAAACTGTTTTATTGTAAGCAATTGATTAACAACATTTAAATTTAAATATAATCTTGCATGCATCATTTCACGAGTCCTAGAGCGTATGAATCCCCTTTCTGACCTTTCATGAAAGATGCTCATTCATGAAAGATGCTCATTCAGCTTAAAAACATAAAAAGACCTTTATCGGCATGCTTTATTCAGTTTTAAGCGTTAGACACCTCAACGGCAATCAT
>JAAYRJ010000140.1 GCA_012518845.1 Clostridiaceae bacterium | reverse complement strand
GGATTTATTGTAGCTTTAACAGGTGACATAATGACAATGCCAGGCCTTCCAAAAAAACCAGCTGCAGAAAACATAGATCTTGATATTAACGGCAATGTTCAAGGCTTAATGTAGAATAACGAACAAAAAAATATCTTTTTTTTATGCATGTTTTACAAAAGTCACTCATTTGCTATATAATTGTAAAAACAAAGCAATATTTTGACACAAGTCAAAGAACAATATCATGTAGAATGAAATAAATTGCAGGAAGGTAGATCATGGAAGTAATTAAAAGATGTATAGAATCGGCATCATATTTTTTAGATGCAACACTAGGGGCTACCGATAAAGAAGGTAATATTTTTGCCTCAACAGATGAAGAGTTAATCGAAACGAAAGATAACTCTATTAAGCCTTTTGTCCTATCTTCTGACGACAAAACAGTAGCTGGTGGTAATACCTACATTAAGGTCAATCATGATCAAAAATTACAAGCAGTTATTTTTATCAAAGGCACGGATGTAGTTTCTGCAAATTATCTAGAACTCCTTGCCTGCTGGATAGACTCTGCTATGAAAGAAAAGAATGCAGAAGAAGAGAGTGAGAGCTTCTTAAAAAATGTACTTCTCGAAAATGAATTACCGGGAGATATCCCATTAAAAGCAAGAGAATATCGCATACCTTTCACCTATACTCGTCAGGCTCTGTTATTAAGTTTCAACAATAATTATACAAATGATGTTAAAACAATTATCAATGACATTTTACAGCCTGAGTTTTCACATTACATCCTGGGAATGGATGAAAAGAATCTGGTTGTTATTTTAAACCTTGGTAAATTTGAAACTTCTGACGATAAATCTGATGAAGATGAAGAGGAAAATAAAGAATTAGAATTAATCAACGAGATTCCTCAAAAATTACTTGATGGTTTAAATGAACAGATCCAAGACTTAGATTTACACATTGGTGTAGGTTTAATTGTTAAAACTTTAAAAGACATACCAAAATCCTATCGTGAGGCATCATTGGCACTTACTGTCGGCAAAATTTTTGAAGCAGACAAAAAGATTATGCGATATAACAAGTTAGGTTTAGGTCGTCTTATATATCAGTTGCCACCAACATTATGCCAAATGTTTTTAGCAGAAGTTTTTGAAGATGATACATATGAGCAATTGGATGCAGAAACATTGCTAACAATTGACAAGTTCTTCGAAAACAGTTTAAATGGTTCAGAAACATCAAGGCAGTTATTTGTTCATAGGAACACCTTGGTATATCGACTAGATAAGGTCGAAAAAATAACTGGTTTGGATTTACGTTCATTCGATGATGCAGTTTTATTTAAATTAGCATCTATGGTAAGAAAATATCTAGAGTCATTACAAATTGACGGAACTTTTAATCCTGCTAGTAATAGATGGTAAGACAGGAGAGTAAAAGTTTGTGATTGAATTTAGAAATGTCACAAAAACGTATCCGAATGGAGCAAAAGCTCTACAAAAAGTAAATTTTAAAGTCGACCGCGGTGAGTTCGTTTTTTGTATAGGCGAAAGTGGGGCTGGAAAATCTACTTTAGTTAAATTGTTAACATGTGAAGAAAAACCTAATGAAGGTACAGTTATTTTAGGTAATTATGAAGTCAACCGTTTGCAAAAGCGGTTGATTCCTCAGTTAAGGCGAAAAATAGGCATGGTCTTCCAAGACTTTCGCTTGATTGAGACTAAGACTGTTTTTGAGAATGTAGCTTTTGCCCTGGAGATTGTAGGAGCTTCAAAAGCAACTATAAAAAGACGTGTCGCTATGGTATTGAGTGTTGTTGGTTTGCGGGAAAAAGCAGATTGTTATCCTTCTGAATTGTCCGGAGGTGAGGCACAAAGGGTTGGTGTTGCTAGAGCAATGATTAACAATCCAAATCTAATACTTGCTGATGAACCAACTGGCAACCTTGATCCAATAAATGGAGAAGCAATCTTGGCATTGTTAGAAGAAATCAATCACGCAGGTACAACAGTTATTTGTTGTACTCATGATGTTGAGCTTGTTAACCTAATGAAAAAAAGAGTTATAGAATTAGACCATGGTAAGTTAATTAGGGATGAAGACAAAGCTGCCTATGATCAAGTGATGATTTCGGATCAAAATTTAGCGTTTGAACAAAGCCAACATGAAATAGAAGAAATGGATCGAGCAATTTATGAAGCATTCATGGCAGATCAAGATGAAAAACAAGCTATACGTGATCAAGAATCGAGAAAAATAAGAAAACGATTAGATGAAGATAGACGTCGTCGCAAGAATCGAATGTCATTAGCTGAGCGCATTGCAGGGATGCGAATCTTAGCTGAAAAAATGAATGTGGATGATGTTCAAAAAAATCACAATTCTGTAACTGAAAATAGTTTCACTCAGGCTCAAAAAAAGAATACTGAAAGAGATAATGATCAAGCAAACATTGATACTAAGTATTCTGAAAATGAGGGAAATTATGAGTAAGAGACGCTTTCTATATGCAATTAGGGATGGCTTTGTCAACTGTACTCGACATCCTTTGGTTATTGTTGCTTCGATTACAACAATGATGCTATTACTTTTAATTGGTAGTTCTTTTGCTGGATTTGCTATTAATTTGAGACATTTGGTTGAGGTAGCTGGACAAGAACCTCCAATTGAAATAATGTTCAAAACAGAAATAAATCCTGCTGAAGCAGAAATTGTTGATCAACAACTAGAAAATGATGATGATGTAGTTTTCCACAGTTTAAATACACCAGAGGAAAACTATGAAATCTTTGTTGATTCTATGGGTAAAGAGGATTTGTTTGAAGATTTTGAGTACGAAGATCGTATACCTTTTACTATAAATGTGCGTTTATCTGATCCTGCATTGGGAGAAAATTTCAGGAATAAATTATTAGAGAACCCCAATATCAAAGATGTATTTATGGAAGATGAAGTTATGAAACTGCTTAATGATCTTATGCGAGGCGTAACAACAACTTCTATAATCGTAATGATTGTATTAGGCTTGATTACTGTGTTTATCATATCTAATATGGTACGAATTTCTGTTTTGGCCCGATCGCATGAAATTAACATTATGAAATATCTTGGCGCTACTAACGCTTACATTCGAATCCCTTTTTTAGTTCAAGGATTGTTGGTAGGTTTGATAGGATCTTTGCTATCTTCTGTACTGTTTACCATTATATACCACACTATTTACCAACATTTTGGTGATGATATACTAAATCGAGCCTCATTTGCTTTAATTCCGAGTATGGAAATAGTACCATTTATCGTATTAGCAAGTATATTAATAGGTTTATTTATTGGCGGGTTATTCAGTGGATTATCTGTCAAGAAGCATGTCAATGTTTAATAATTTTTTTGTTTTTAAGGAGAAGGAAATGAAAGTAAAAAAATCATTAAAAAAATTAACGGTTCAATTTCTTCTGTTATCTATATTTGTAAGTATTTTTGTTTTTGTACCAAATGAGATTGTCAAGGCTGACCAACTGGCTGAAATAGAGGCAGAAATTAATAGGTTGACTTCAGATCAATCTGATTTGGCAATAAAAAAACAACAAAGTGAAGCAGATTTAGTTGCCTTACAAGCAAGAAGAGCTGATGAAGAAGATGAGCTGGCTTGGCTAAATTCTCGTAGTGAAGAAGTACAGGAAGCATACAAAAGTTTAAAAATTAGACAAGATGCGGTTTTAGCTATGCAACAAGCGTCCTTAGATAATTTAGAGCAAGCTAAAGAAAATTATAAAGCAAAGCTAGACCAATATGGTGACCGCGTTGAATCTATGTTTGGGATGCAACAGAAATCAATTCTTGAATTGCTTTTGGAATGTGATAGCCTAGAAGGTTTCTTTACCTCAGTTAAGTTTATGAGAATAATTACTGATGAGGATGAAGCAGCTCTTGATGACTTGGTAGAGGATAAAGAAGAGTTAATTGAGTTAATCGACAAAACCGAAAAGGATATTGAGGAAAACCAAGCTGAATTAGATGAGATACAGGTTTTGCTTGATAATATCGAATCGGACATTAATTTCCAAGTAGATGAAATTGCTTATATCGATAATTCAATTAATGAAGTTAATTCACAGATAGATACCTATGCGATGCTTGAAGGTGAAATTCAAGCTGCAATGGCACAAGCTCAAGCAAATGCAGATAAAATTAGAGCAGAAATGGAGGCGGAGGCTGAAAGGCAAAGGCAAGCCGCTGCAGCAGCAGAGGCTGAAAGACAAAGGCAAGCAGAAGCTGAAGCTGCAAGAGCAAGACAACAGGCAGAAGCTGCAAATCAACAAACAAATGTTGAAAGTGCCGAATCTGCTCAATATACTCAATCTAATACAGTGTCTCAACCAGCGCCAGCTGCATCATCTGTTCCTGTAGCGCCAGTAGCTCCTGTGTACAGTGGTGGTGGGTTTGCTTGGCCAGTGCCTGGTGTCTACACTATTTCCTCATATTTTGGTTATCGTTCATTCCCAATTGGTGGTTCGATGTACTCTGATTTTCATACAGGCATAGATATACCTGCACCTACAGGTACACCTTTTGTATCTCCTGCTGATGGGATTGTGACTTTTGTTGGACCTATTGCAGTTGGTGGGAATGCTGTAATAATTGATTTTGGTAATGGATTATCAGCTCTGGGTTGTCATTTGAGTGGTTTCAATGCAAGTGTTGGTCAAGTAGTTAGTGCGGGCCAAACTGTAGGTTTTATTGGCTCTACAGGATTTTCTACAGGGCCTCATCTTCACTTTGAAATTCGTGTTAACGGATCATCTGTGAATCCACTTAATTATTTATAATTAGATATTTAAATTTATTATATTTATTTACAAATGAATTATCTCTTGTTTAGAGATAATTCATTTTTATAACTGTTAGGTGCTATATGCAAGAAAATAATTCACAGTATAATCGCTATTCTAATCAAGTTTATGATGCTGATGAACTACATCCGCAAAAACCATCTGATAACAAAAAAAAGAAAAAAGATATCTGGGGATATGTTCTTGTTTCTGGCATTTCTATTCTCTTGACAGCCAGTATTTTTCTTGTCTACATTTTTTCTGACTTTTCAAAAGTTTTAAATCAATCTTTTGTAGAACTTCAAAATAGTTCTTATGAAAAAAATGATATAGATGTAGAAGTAGCAGATGAAGAAAGTGAAGCTGCTTTAGAAAAATTTAATGTTGTCAAAGATCTTCTATTCGAAAATTATTATATTGAGTTGACTTATCCCGAAATTATCGAAGCTATGACTACAGGTATGTTGGAAAACCTTGGTAGTCCATACACGTATTATCTTTCACCCGAAGATGTTGCAGAGATGGAAGAGTCAATGTCTGGGGTATATAGTGGGATTGGAGCTACGGTAGAAAAAGTAGATACTTACTTTCAAGTAAG
>JAAYRJ010000139.1 GCA_012518845.1 Clostridiaceae bacterium | reverse complement strand
ACTCCACCACCTGCAATAACTATCTGTTTGGGATTTTTTTCTTGCATCTTTTTGATTTGAAAGCCATTACCTAATGGCATTAACAAATCTACTTGCAAGTCTGGATCTAAAGTTGTTAATTTCTTAGTTCCTTTACCTACAACTTTATATACTAAAGTGATTGTATTTTGATCAGGATCCTGCTCACATATTGAGATAGGTCTTCGCAAAAAAAATCCTGGAACTGATAAATTAACAAATTGTCCAGGCAGAAGTGCTGGTAGAATTTTAAATTGCAGTTTCATTTCAAAAATTTTGTTTGCAATTTCTCTATTTATAATAATTGCAGCTTGATACTTTTTCAATTTTCTCCTTATTTCCTTTCTAATTTTGATCCTGTTTGTCCGAATCAATCGTCGAAACACCAATGGTAATTTCCTCAAGTACATCTAGCAATACACTAACTGTATCAAGAGAGGTAAAAGTAGTTACATTGTATTTTGCTGCACAGCGTCTAATGATATAACCATCCGTAAGTTGCTTGTCCGAATCTGGATTTCTGGTATTGATAATGTAAGTAACATAACCTTGGCGAATTGATTCCAATATTTCATCTGAACCTTCGCTTATCTTTGCTCTTACTCTGGTACGTATATCATTTTCTTTTAAAAAGTTTGCTGTCCCCTCAGTAGCCTCAATATTAAAACCTAGATTATAAAATCTTTTTATTAATGGTAAGGCCTTGTATTTATCTCGGTCATCAATTGTTACAAAAATTGTACCAAAATTACTAACATTAAGATTTGATGCTTGTAGAGCTTTATACAAAGCTCTTGTTAATTTATCATCATAGCCAATAGCTTTACCTGTTGATTTCATTTCTGGAGATAAGTAAGCATCTACCCCTGCCAGTTTTGCAAAAGAAAAAGTTGGAGCCTTAACATACCACCTGTCCGGTTGTTCTGGATAAACAAGACCTACTCCCAATTCCCTTAAGTTTTTTCCTAAGATTACTTTGGTTGCAAGCTCTACTAAGGGATAACCACTAGCCTTGGTCATAAATGGTGCCGTTCTTGAGGCTCTAGGATTTAGTTCTATAATATAAACATGATCTCTTTTGGTGATAATGTATTGAATTTTATAAAGCCCTACAATCCCCAGCTCTATTCCTAATTGAACAGTATAACCAACTATTTTCTGTCTAGCTTCTTCGGAAATACTAAAACCAGGATAAACCGAAATACTATCACCAGAGTGAATGCCCGTTTTTTCAATATGTTGAATAATGCCAGGAATAAAAACATTTTCTCCATCCGAAATTGCATCTACTTCGACTTCTATACCTTCAATATATTTTTGGATTAAGGCAGGTTTGTTTGGACTTATTTCAATTTGCCAATTATTTTGAAAAGCCTCTTTAGAGTGAATAATTTTAGTAACATTATTTTCAGAATTTATATTCGAACGAACTAGAATTGGATAGCCCATATCTTCTGCTTCTTTAATTCCTTGTTCTTTAGCTGTAACAATTTTATTCTGAGTCTTAGGAATATTTATATCTCTCACTATTTTTTGAAACATCTCACGATTTTTAGTATGTTCAATAATGTGCAGTTTTGTGTCGATGATTGGCACTTTGAGATCAGTTAGATCAGAACACAAATCAAGAGCAGTTTGACCACCAAAAGTAATGACAACTCCCTCTGGCTTTTCGAAATGGATGACATTCATGATATTTTCAATTGTCAAAGGTTCAATGTATAACTTGTCACTAATTTTATAATCTGTTGAAATAGTGGCTGGATTATTATTTATAACAATCGCTTGATAGCCCATTTTTTGAATAGTTTTGATTGCATGAACAGTTGAATAATCATACTCTAAACCTTGACTAATACGAATTGGACCCGACCCTATTACTATGATTTTTTTTTGTTTTAGAATTTGGTATCAGTCTATTAGATTTTGATTTTGAATTTTCATAAGTTGAATAAAAGCAATTACTGCCTTGATCATCAATTCTTTTTTTAGATTGAGTTAATAATGAAGCAAATGTTGGAGTGATGTTATTATCTAATCTATAATTAATCAAATCGTTTGGATTTTTGTTTATTTGTTTTGCTATAAAAGAGTCTGAAAAACCAGTGGCTTTTAATTGTTGTAGATGCTCAAGATTGATATTACCGCTTTCTAACAATTTTTCGCAAGCAATAATTTTCTTAATTTTTTCTAAAAAAACTTGGGCAATATTTGTAATTTTAGCAATTTCATTTATTTCTTCATCACGCCGGAGAAGTTCTGCTATCGCAAAGATTTGATCATCACGTGGCACATTAATATATTCAAACAATTCCTCATTATTATAATCAAGAAACTTTTCTAAATAAAGATGATCTGCGTTTATTTCTAATGACCTAATTCCTTTAAGTAAAGCTTCTTCAAAACTAGATCCTAGCGCCATCACTTCACCCGTAGATTTCATATTATTAGATAGTACATTGGATGCTGAGACAAACTTATCAAAAGAAAATCTAGGTATTTTTATCGCTAGAGAATCTGTTTTTGACTGATGATTAATTTGTTTATCATTTATAGTAATTTGGGCTAAAGATTTTCCTATCGCAAGTTTAGTTGTCACAAAGGGTATTGAGTATGCACTTGCTTTTGAGATAAATACAGAAGATCTGGTAATTTGGGGAGTAGCTTTTAGCACATAGTATTTTTGATTTTGAGGGTCTACAGCAAATTGAATATTACAATTTCCTAGAATATCTAATTCGCGTATAATTTTAATTGCACTTTTTTTGATCTGATTTCTAATTTCAAAACTTAAACTTAGATCTGGCATTACAGTAATTGAGTCACCGGTGTGTACTCCAAGCGGATTGATATTTTCAAGACAACTTATTGCCAAAACCTTATCGTCAGCATCTCGGACAACCTCTACTTCAATTTCTTTATAACCTTTAATACTCTTTTCTAGCAAAATTTGATTAACAGATGAATGTTTAAATGATTGATTTGAGATATCTTTTAATTCAGTGGAATTAGTAACAAAACCTCCACCTGCTCCATCCAAGGGAAAAACTGGTTTAACAAGTAAAGGAAAACCAATTTCTATTGCTAGAGAAGTTGCTTCTTCTAGATTATTAGCAACTTTTGCAGGTAAAATTGGTTCATCTATTTTTTCACAAAAATCATGAAATAAATTTTGTTTTGTTGTCAAATTAATGGTTGTTAGATCAATACCCAATAATTCAACTTGGCATTCTTTTAGTACACCTTTTTTAGCTAATTGTGTCACTATAGAAAAAGCAGTTGGTCCACCAACATTAGCTAATAGTCCATTTGGTCTCTCATAACGGATGATGCGAGCTACATATTCTAAAGTGAGAGGTTCCATGTAGACTTTATCTGCTATTTCTGGATCGGTCATTATAGTAGCAGGATTTGAACTTATTAGAATTACCTTATAACCCTCTTCTTTTAGGGCTTTACAAGCTTCAACTCCAGCATAGTCATATTCTGCTCCTTGACCAATTATGATTGGACCTTGACCTATTATCAAAATCTTTTTTACTCTTTGGGGCATTGTCATTAAACCTCGTTTATTACATCTCGTGGTTTTGAAAAACTAATTTTCCATCATAGAAAGTGTTGAGTATTTTTCCTTTGACTTTTTTACCTTCAAAGGGCATCGCCTTTCCTTTTGAAAGAAAGTTGTTACTATTGATCACATATTCAGCCTTAGGATCAAAAACAACAAAATCTGCCTTTTCACCTACTTTTAATTCTGTTTCCAGTTTTAAAAATTTTCGTGGGGCTACCATTATTCTTTGCATTAAAGTTTCTAATGACATAAGGCCTGTTTGAACAAATTCAGTATTTACAAGTGCAAATGAAGTTTCTAAGCCTACTATGCCAAAATTACTATTCAGCAATCCTTGTGATTTTTCTTCAGCAGAATGAGGAGCATGATCTGTAGCTAAAATCTCTAATGTATCATCTAAAAATGCCTCTCTAATTGCTGCTTGATCTTCTTTACTACGGATAGGAGGATTCATTTTAAAGCGTCCTAGATCTTCTAACTCCTCATCATTTAAAATAAGATAATGCGGAGCTGCTTCACCACTTACAGGTAAGCCAGCCTTTTTTGCTTCTTTGATCAAAGCAACACTTTCCTTAGTAGAAACATGACAGACATTATACTGACAACCAGTTTGTTTAACCATCTCTAAATCTCTTTGGACCATTGACCATTCACTTTTTGAAGAAATACCAGGTAAATTATGTTTTTTTGCAAAAACACCAGCATGAATAACGCCTGGATTTTTATCTGGAAATTCACAGTGGGCAGATATTGGAAGATCTAATTCTTTTGCTATTTTAAAAGCTTTAAGCATTAGGGTGCCATTTTCAACACCTACGCCATCGTCTGAAAATCCTGCTACATAGGGTGCCATTGCTTTAAGATCGGCAAGTTCTTGATCTTGGCTTTTTATAGTAACAGTGCCATATGGTATCACCTTGATCACTGCATCCCGCTCAATAATAGCTAATTGTTCTTGCAGATGGGGCAAATTATCTGGATAAGGATCTAAATTTGGCATGGTGCCAACTACAGTAAAGCCTCCTGCTGCTGCAGCTTTAGACTCCTGTTCAATCGTAGCTTTATAAGAGTAACCAGGTTCTCTAAAATGTACGTGTATATCTGCAAAACCTCTAGAGATAAAAAAATGGTCATATCGTGCGATATGACCATTGAAATTATTTGAAACCGAAAGTTCTGGCTCGATAGCTGTAATTACACCATCTCTTAATAGGATATCTCTTTTGGAAAATTTGTCATTTTGAAACACATTTGCATTTTTTATTAAAAGATTCAAAGGACACCTACTTTCAAGTTTATTATACTGTTTTTTAGAGTATTGTTAAATCTAGTAAAAATCCTAACGAATATAATAAACAATTAATAAAAAAATGCAAGCTTTTTCTATAAATTTTGAATTTATTCTGAGATTTCATCGCAGAAATTGTAGGCAATCATTTCTTTGATTTGGGTCATGTCATTAGTTCTTGCTAATAACCACATTAATTTAACCATTGCCATCTCTGTAGTCATATCGTTTCCAGAAATCACACCAGCTCTTGCTGCTTGATCACCAACACCATAAACAGCTAAATTTACTCCATCATACATACACTGAGAGATCATAATAATCGGGATATTTCTTCTTGAGATTAAATATTTTATCTGGTCAAGCATACCTCTATTAAGATTAGAAATGCCACCCGTACCAAACCCTTCAATAACAATTCCTTTATAACCATGATTACCAATAAAGGATAAAATCTCTGGTTTAGTTGCGGGTGTCACCTTTAATAATTCAACTTCGGAACATAAATCAAATTGATCCGTATTTTGATAAAAGGCTCCTTCTATGTCTTTTGACATGAAAATTTTTGGTTTTAAAAGTATTTGTAACTCTTTACCACGCACATAGCCAACATAAGGAAAATTTCTACTAATGTAAGCATCATAATTTTCTGAATACATTTTATAAGAGCGACTACCTAAAATTATCTTACGATTAAAAACTATGAATACACCTTTTAAATGTGAATTAGCAACATTTACAGAATCTCTAAGGTTTTGGGGTCCATCACTATCAAATAGGACTGCTGGTTTTTGTGAACCTGTTAAAATAATTGGAATCTGTAAATCTGGTAATAGCAAAGATAAAGCAGAAGCTGTGTAACACATTGTATCTGTTCCATGTGTTATGACAATTGCTTTGTATTTTTGTTCTATCGCCCTCTGACATGCTCTTGCTATTTTCTGCCAATCAGATACTTGCATATCTGAGCTATCTATGTTCATTAATTGATATACATCAATAGTTTGCTGGGAAGCAATTTCTGGGATCAACCTTAATAATTCTTCGCCAGTCATTTGTGGCACAAAGCCTGTACTAGTTGCTTTACTAGCTATTGTGCCACCTGTTGCTAATATTAATATTTTTGAATTAGTTTTACTTAAATTCATTTTCAGCAATAATCACAATTTCTTGTATCTAATCTACTTCGATCGACCAACCTGCTGGACCTTCTTTTCGATGCCATTGGATATCGGTCAGATCATCATAAAGTTTTTGCGATACTTTACCAATCTTATTATCGTTAATAATCATTTTCTTATCTTTATATAATAATTCTCCCACAGGGCTAATTACAGCAGCAGTACCTGTACCAAAAACTTCTTGTAAAGTACCATTGTCATATGCAGCGGAAACTTCATCTATAGAAATTCTTCTTTCTTCAACTTCTACGCCTTGAGTTTTTAAGAGTTCAATTACTGATTTACGTGTAATACCTGGTAGGATCGAACCATTTAAGGATGGAGTTATGATTTTATCATCAATCACAAAAAAGATATTCATTGCTCCAACTTCTTCAATATATTTTCTTTCGATACCATCAAGCCATAGAACTTGTGAATAGCCTTTAGCTTCAGCTTCTACTTGACCAATGAGACTAACAGCATAATTTCCGCCTGATTTAGCTTCACCCATTCCGCCTGGGACAGCACGTACATATTTGTTTTCGACATAGATTTTGACCGGATCTATGCCAGACTCATAATATGGACCTACTGGGCTTAAAATTATGACAAATTGATAAGCATTACTTGGATGAACACCTAAAAAAGATTGATCAGCAATAATAAAAGGTCTTATATATAAAGAAGCGTCTTTTTTAGAAGGAACCCAGCGTTCTTCAAGCCTGATCAATTTTTTCAAGGCTTCAAGTGCCAATTTTTCATCAAATTCAGGCATACACAGTCTTTTGGATGAATTATTAAGCCGTTTAAAATTTTCATCAGGTCGAAATAAATAAACATCGTCTTGGTTACGATATGCTTTTAGCCCTTCAAAAACAGTTTGCCCGTAATGGAATGCAACTGATGCAGGATCAAGATCTAAGGTCCCATATGGTACAATCCGAGGATCATACCAACCTCTATCTTCATGGTAATCCATGATAAACATATGGTCCGTAAATACAGTTCCAAATTTTACATCTGACATGTCTGGTAATGACTTGAATTGATTTGTTTTCTCTACTCTAATTTCCATACTTCTTCACCTCAATTATCTACTAACTCAAAACCTTGTTCTTGTAGAGCGTTTTCAACATTTTTAATATGTTCAAGATTTTTTGTTTCAAGTTTTAAATTTAAAACGCAACTGTCAATAGCAGTGTTTTTACCACCCGGATTATAATTGACTTCTGTCACATTAGCACCAAGATCTGCGATAACTCCAGCAACATATTGTAATTGACCAGGTTTATCTGTTAAAGCAATATTGAGAACAGTATTTCTTCCTCCAACGAGTAAACCTCTTTGAATAACCCGAGATAAAATATTGACATCAATGTTGCCGCCACTTAAAATTACACAAACATTTTTTTCTTTATGCTCAATTTTATCAAATAAAACAGCAGCTAAAGCAACAGTACCAGCCCCTTCACAAACTACTTTTTGTTTCTCCATCAAAGTCAGGAGTGAGTAGGCAATTTCATCTTCGGTAACAGTTAGCAGCTCATCCACATATTTTTGTACAGCTTTAAAAGTAAGATCACCCGGTTCTTTAACATTGATGCCATCAGCAAACGTATTTTCATCACCAATATGACAAATCTTGCCTGCTTTAACTGATTCATACATAGATGGTGCTTTGCTTGCTTGAACGCCAATAATCTTACAATCTGGCTTGAGGTTTTTTATTACATGGGCGATGCCACTGATTAAACCACCGCCCCCTACTGGTACAACAATTGTATCTACATCTGGAAGTTGTTCTAAAATTTCAAGACCGATAGTTCCCTGTCCAACCATAACTTCGGGATCATTAAATGGATGAATAAAAGTTTTGTTTTGTTTGTTATTGTATTCTAAAGCTGCATGATAAGAGGAATCATAATCATCACCAGCTAGAATAATTTCAGAGCCATAAGACCTAGTTGCCTCAATTTTTGATATAGGAGCAGATTCTGGCATAAAAATAGTAGATTTAATCCCAAGTTTTTGACAAGCTAAAGCTACGCCCTGGGCATGATTTCCAGCAGAGCAGGCAACAACGCCTGCTTCTTTTTCCGCTTTTGTCAGCTGTGAGATCTTATAATATGCTCCTCTTATTTTAAAAGAACCTGTTTTCTGTAAATTTTCCGTTTTAATATAAATGTTTTCACCCGGGAAAATGGCGTCAGCAGGAATTAAATCGGTGTTACGGATTACTCCCTTTAATTTATAAGAAGCTTTATAAACATTATCCAAACTCAATTTAGAACTGTCTAAATTTCGCTGATGTTGATATTGTTCTTGCATTTGTAAAGTCTTATCACTCATTCTAAAACAGCTCCTTTATGAGAGCCTGCAACCATTCGGCGATAACGATTTAACCAACCTGTCATTGGATTTGTTTCTTTTGGTTGATAGTTTTCCATTCTTTTAGCATATTCTTCATCAGAAATTTTTAAGTTTAATTGATAATTAGGAATGTCTATTGAAATAATATCGCCCTCTTCAATTATACCTATTGCTCCACCTAAAGCAGCCTCGGGAGAAACATGACCAATTGCTGCACCTCTAGAGGCACCAGAAAAACGTCCATCTGTAATTAGAGCAACACTTTTATCTAGTTTCATACCTGCTAAAGCAGAGGTTGGATTAAGCATTTCACGCATACCTGGACCACCTTTTGGACCTTCGTAACGAATCACGACTACATCACCAGGCTTAATACCACCTTCGTAAATTGTTCTAATTGCATCATCTTCGGAATCAAATACTCTGGCTGGACCTTCATGTTTTAGCATCTCATCTGAAACGGCTGAACGTTTAACAACCGAACCGTGTTCTGCAATATTACCATATAAAATTGCCAAACCCCCAACTTCACTATATGGGTCATCAATACTTCGTACTGCTCCATTATCATATGTTTTGATTGGTTCAATATTTTCGCCAACAGTTTTGGTAGTAACAGTCATCAAATCTAAATCAAGCAAATCCTTTTTTGCTAATTCTTTTTGAACTGCAGCTACCCCACCTGCCATGAATAAATCTTCCATATGAGTTGGGCCAGCCGGTGCTAAATGGCAAAGATTTGGTGTTCTTTCGCTTATTTCATTAAAAATATTCAAATCAACATCAATACCGGCTTCGGTTGCGATAGCAAGTAAGTGCAAAACTGTATTTGTGGAGCAGCCAAGTGCCATATCACAAGTAATTGCATTGTTAATTGATTTTTCATTAATTATATCTTTAATGCGAATACCTTTGCGTAATAATTCCATGATTGCCACGCCAGATGCTTTTGCTAGACGTTGTCTTTCAGAATATGGCTCCGGTGTTGTACCATTGCCTGGTAAAGCAATACCAATTGCTTCGGTTAAGCAATGCATCGAGTTAGCAGTATACATACCAGCACAACTGCCACAGCTAGGACAAGCATCTTGTTCAATTTGGCAGAGCTCAGCCTCAGTAATCATGTTTGCTTTATAACTACCAACCGCTTCAAAAAGTGAAGATAAGCTGAGCGAGCCAGAATCGTTTTGGCCTGCCAACATGGGGCCACCAGAAACTAAAATTGTAGGTAAATTCAGACGCAAAGCACCCATTATCATACCTGGTACAATTTTGTCACAGTTAGGTACTAATACCAAGGCATCTATACCATGTGCAATTGCCATAGATTCCACGCTATCTGCAATTAGTTCACGACTTGGTAATGAATATTTCATCCCAACATGACCCATTGCAATACCATCACAAACACCGATGGAGGGAATCATAATTGGGGTGCCACCATTCATTAAAACACCGTCTTTTACACTGCGTGTAATTTTATCTAAATTCATATGACCCGGTACTATTTCACTATAAGCACTAATCACTCCGATTAAAGGCCTACCTAGTTGTTCCTCTGTGTAGCCTAATGCATAAAATAGACTTCTATTTGGAGCTCTTTCAGGACCACGTATGACATTATCACTTGGTAATTTCATTTGACACCTCATTTATTAATCTGATTTTTTCGCTTGTCGACTAAATTAATTAGCAATTATT
>JAAYRJ010000138.1 GCA_012518845.1 Clostridiaceae bacterium | reverse complement strand
CCACGTTATGTGATAAGATCCCTGGAAGACTACCAGGTTGATAGGCCAAGAGTGGAAGTGTAGTAATATATGTAGCGTATTGGTACTAATAGATCGAAGATTTGACCTGACAATTCTTTTGTCTTGTTAAAGACACATTACAATTTTTTAGCTCACAACTTATTCATAACTCGTTCTTCTTATGCAATTTTGAGGGTGTATTTTTTATACCCACATCTATACCGGTGACGATGGCGGTGAGGTCACACCTGTTACCATTCCGAACACAGAAGTTAAGCTCATTTGCGCCTACGATACTTGGACGGAGACGTCTTGGAAAAATGGGTGTTGCCGGTTATATCAAAAAAGTCAGGTTAAAGCCTGACTTTTTTGTTTACTATTATTTTAAGAAAATACATTTTTATTTCTCTATTTATATTTTAATTTAATTACTTGTCTGCCTAAAGCTTTATTGAAGAATATTTTAGGCTATTTTAGTATTTTAATTTTTCCAATAATAGGTAATTCTTTAGCTACACCATTAGCTGCATTTACAATACCAAGAATAGCAAAAACTAAGAATACAATTCCGAATAAGTTTGAAATAATAGTTATAAAATACAAATTCCATGAAATAACTAAGATGATCGCATTAAAAATTGAAACGACAAAATAATATGCAATGGCAAAAAGTGTTAATACCAGACCTTGATTAGCATGAAATCTAGCAAAAGGGCTTTCTTTTGCAGCCAATATGGGGATTAAAACGAGTAAACCAAAATAGGCAAGGACAGCCATTACTTTGTTTTGCTGGATATCTCCAGGGTGAAATTGGCCAGTTGAGTCTTCAGTATTTACAAAATTTTGAAAGTTGTCGGAAAAATCGTATTGTTGTTGATTTTGTTGGTATTGCTGATAATTAGGTTGTTGATAGTTTTGTTGCTGGTTATTGTAATTAGCTTGTTGATAATTAGGTTGTGTATTATTATCATACTGCTGGTTTAATTGTTCCTCTTGTTGCTCTTGAAATTGCTCAGCACCACAACTAGAACAAAATCGGTCCTTTTCTAAAATTTCAGCGCCACAGATATTGCAATTTTTCATGATATTATACTCCTTTCTGTAAGTACGAAAATTTTGTAAAACAAAATATAATATTAAGTAAAATTATACAGTATTCAAGTGAGAGGATTAAATTTAAAACTAGAAATAGAGCTTATTTTTTTGAATAAATATAAAAATTTAAACTTAAGCAAAAAAATGAAGCTTGTCTTTTTGGATACGTTTTACTTCTGTTTTAACCTTTTCTATATCAATTGTTTTAAATTCATTTTCTTGATATAAAATTTTACCATTAACCATGGTCAAGTATATATTCTTTTGGTTGAGTGAATATACGAGATTTGTAGGCAAATCATAGATAGGTTGCATATTGGGGGTATCCAAATCAATTACAAGCAAATCAGCATCAAATCCTTCTTTAATATAACCTGAAGTTAAACGATTTTGTGCTAACGCACCATTAATGCTGGTAATTTTTAACATTTCTACTGGAGTAATACTATTTGCATCACGATGTAAACCATTTGATAACAAGGCTGCTAGACGCATTTCTTGAAAAATATCAAGGTCATTATTACTCGCTGCACCATCAGTTCCAAGGCAAACATGATTGCCATTATCTAACCATTTTCTGATATTAGCAAAACCAGAACCTAACTTAAAATTACTAGCTGGATTATGAACTAATACTGCACCTTTGTCTTTTAAAATGTCTAAATCATTGTCGGTCGTATAAATACAATGTGCTAGAATACATTTTTGTTCAAAAGCTCCAAGTGAATCAAAGTATTCAACAGGTGTCATCCCATTTTGTCTTTCCTGACATTCAAGATGTTCTTTTTCAGTTTCAGAAATATGAATTTGCAACATTAGATTATTCTCTTTAGCAAATTGAATAACTTGTTCTACTAATTGAGGTGTAGACGTATATTCTGCGTGGATTCCTGCATCTGCTCTGACTGTAGTTTCTGGATTAGATTTGATGAAATCTAGTAAGTATTTTTCTTCTTGATATGAAGGATCATCAGTATAACGTAAATCTGGCTTCATACCAACTGCTGCATTGGTCAAGTTAGCTTTGATTCCTGACTCATCTACAGCTTGGATTAAGCCTTGAAGTCGCATGTACATATCACTAAAAGAAACAGTACCACTTGACAAAAACTCACTGATACCTAATAAAGCACCATAATAAACTTCTTCGGCAGTTAAAGTATCCTCAAATGGGAAAATACGTGTGTAAAGCCAATCCTGGAGATTTAAACCTTCGCCATATCCACGTAATAAGGTCATAGGTACATGGCTATGCATATTGAACATTCCAGGTATCACTAGTTTATTTTTGCCTTCGATAATGGAATCACATTTAGATAAATCAATTTTTTCCACATCATCAATGATCTGATCTATTTTATTATCCTTGATAATGATATTAACATTCTTAATCCATTCAAAATCTTCATTTAAATAATCTATGTTTTTAAATAGTATCATTGCTTACCCTCACTCTAATTTTTCTTGTCTATAGATTTTAACAAATAACAATTTTTGATGTTTATTCTGTTGGCTCAGGTGGCGCAGGAGGTTGTGTAGTTGGCGCTTCGGTTGGTGTAACTGGATCTGTTGGCGGCTCAGGCGCAGTTGACTCAGAAGGTTGTTCTGAAGGCGGATCGCTTGAATTAGGATCAATATTTGTGTCACTTGATGTTGGTTCAGAACTAGAATCTATACTCTCTCCCTGAGTAGGTTGTGCAGAAGGTACGTAGCTAAAATGGTAAGAGCATTGAGTTTCTGGATTAGCGGTAGAACCCTCCAAGAGCAGTGCTTCAAACGCACCTGGACAATATGCGCTCGCTAATTCACCAGTTACACTGCAAACAGGCACAGATTTAACATCTGATCCTATTTCAAATTCTTTATTTGGTAAATCTTGATGAACACTTGTCATGGCAACATTCCAAATATCTACTGCTGTAAAAACATCAATCCAAGGGATTTCCATTTTTCTGCCATTAGTATTGTCAAAACCATACCAAACAGCGGCTGTGTAATAGGGTGTATAACCACAAAACCAAGCATCAATAACATCTTCGGATGTTCCTGTTTTACCAGCAGCATGCATATTATCGGGTATCGCATTAACATTTTCGGCAATTTTTTCTAAATTTTTTGTCATGATATCTGCAGTGCCAGGTGAGAAAACAGGTGTTTGAGTAGGCGCTGTATTGTCCAATAGAACTGTTCCATCATGTCTTAATACACGTGTGTAACAAGTAGGTTCTACATAAATTCCATCATTTGCTAATGAGCTGAAAGCTCCTGCCATTTCTAATGTGCTTACACCAATCTCAAAACCACCAAGAGCAGTTGATGGATATTGAGCATCCATACGATCAATTCCAAGTTCTTTCAAATAAGTTAAACCAACCTCTGGTGTAACGATATTCATAAAAGTATCTGCAGCAACGGTATTTGTTGACCTTACTAGAGCTGTTTCTAAATTTATTTTTCCTAAATAACTGCGATAAGCATTAAGTGGATAATTTACATTAGGACGCATAGGATCCATTTGTACAGGTTTATCATCAAAAATGGTTGCATCTGAAATAATACCCGCATCAATACCTGGAGCGTAGATAAGAATAGGCTTGATTGCAGAAGCAGGTTGTCTTTTGGCATCTGTAGCGCGGTTAAAAATAAAATTATCACTTTTTCTGCCAAAGCCTCCAACCATACCGCGAATACGACCAGGATCAGTAGGATTATTTTCTAAAACTGTAATAGCAGATTGAGGAGAAACTGGACTATCTAACAACTGTGAAGGGTCTTTGGTACGAATATCTGTACGCAGATATACTTCTTCCAATCTTTTTTGTAAAACTGGGTCTAGAGTTGTTTCAATAGTTAATCCCTGATTAGAAACAGTCAGCATCGCTAGCTCAGGACTATATCCATTTTTTGTTATTAAATCCTCGATTACAGTATTAATAACATGCTCTTCAAACCAAGAGTAAATAGCAGAATCTTGTACCTCAAAATTTTGAAAATCAAAAACAATTTCTTGATCTAAAGTCTGTCTATATTCCTCATCACTAATGATTTCAAGCTCATTCATCTTTGCTAAAGTAGTACGCATACGCCGTAAAGCATTACGTCTTCCATGTTCGGTCAAAGGGTTATAAATTGCTGGTTGATTTGGAATTCCAACTAAAAAAGCACATTCCAATAAACTTAATTCAGAAACATCTTTGTTAAAATAATACTTGGCGGCAGCACCAACACCAGTAATATTATTTGACATTGGTACTAAATTAACATAAAGCTCAATAATTCCCTCTTTTGAAAGTTCTTTTTCTAATTCAACAGCAGCATACCATTCTTGAATTTTCCTTTGAGCGGAGATATCATCAGCACCTGAGATCATTTTGATCGTTTGCTGAGTAATAGTTGAGCCACCATGAGTAGGAGTTCCCGCATTTGCAATGGCAGAAAAGATTGAGCTAGCAATTCTTTTCGCATCAATACCGGGGTGTTCTTTAAAACGCTCATCCTCTATAGCAATAAATGCATCATCGATATAGGTATCTGCAAATTGACTATAAGTGACATACTCACTTTTTGAGCCTGATGAACTACTTAATTCAGAAATTTTATCTCCGTTCATATCTAACAAGATCGTAGTTTGATCGAAGTTTTGTAAATTTTCGGTATCTAGTGGTTGGGCTGTAGAAATATAACCGGCTAACATACCAGTACCTATTCCGCCTAATAAAAAGCCAATAAACAGGATTAAGATAATTATTAGAGAAAAAGATTTGCGTATAATATAAGCAACAGAGCTAAAAAAAGTATTATTTTCAACTTGAGTAGGTTTTCCTACGATACGCTTTTTTAGTGTTGCTTTTACTTTTTTATGTCTTTTGTTGTTAGCATTTATTTTCTTATCATCCATTGAATAGATTTCCTTTTATCTTTAGTAAGAATTTAAACGTCTAGTATTAATATACCTATTATAAAACCAAAGAATAAAACACATGTGTCTCATTATAATGGTTAGATATTTTAGGTACAAGCATCATTTTTTTTCTATGCAAAATCACTAAAAAATTGGTAATGTTGATTTTTTTTGGACTTTAATATAAACTCGGTGTTAAAATTTTTTTTACTTGTGAGATTATGTGTGTTCAAGAAGCAATTGAATGCAAAATAATAGATCAAGTTAAATGGAAAATGCAAATGATAGCATAATTACTAATATCTCAGTGAGATGAGATTAGGAGTAATTGGAGGTTATATGAGATATTCTCAAAAAAATGATGGTGATAGTCATAATAACTCACCTAATTTCATAAAGAAGACGATTCATTATGGAATTCCAGTTTTAACCGTAGTTTTGGTTATTGCCGTATTTGCAACTTCATTTTTGACACAATCAAATGCAATTAATGTTGCTTTTGGCAAAGTGAATAAAGATGAAGTTAAAGGTGATTTGTCTAACATAGTAGATGAAGAAACAGAAAGACAAAAGAATGATGCTATTGAAATTCAAAGCAAAGCTAAGGGAAATTTGACTTCGACTTCTTTGTCGGAAATTGTTGATAAAGAAAACTCTTCTATCAAAAAGAGTGCATTGAAAGTTAGACAGGTTGAACCAGAACCTCAACCTGAATCAGCACCAGAATCTAAAGTGCAGGTAGTCTTGGAAATAAAGGCAGAAGCACAGAGCAAACCTATTTCGGAAGTAAAGGTGGCTGAGGCATCGGATGTGCCAAATGTAGAAGAACCGGTAATTGAAGATGGACTCCCACAAGAGACACAAGAAGAAGTAGTTGCAGAAGAGATTGAAGAAGAACCAGAACCTCTGCAAGAGTCTGAGTCTCAAAATTCCGAATTTGTGGAAACGTGGGTTGAAAAATATGTAAATACTGATATTTTAAACATCAGAAATTTGCCAGGTTTTAATGCCGAAACAATGGGTACTTTACAAAGAGGAGATTTAGTCACTGAGGTTTCTACAAATCATGAGTGGTCCAAGATTTTGATGCCAGACGAAAGCGAAGCGTTTGTCTATAACTATTACTTGACAACAGAAGTTGTTGAACCAGTAGTTGAGCCAGAACCAGAAGAACCAGTTGAGGAATCTAGTTTTGAATCGGTATCTGGTGTAAAGTACATTGCTGTAGGCGCAGCAAATGTTAGAGCTGATGCAAGTACGGGATCCGATAAATTAACTACTTTACATTATGGTAGTGCAGTCGAATTGACAGGCTATGCAAACGGATGGTATCAAATTTTAAGCAATGATGGTCATTCTGGTTATGTAAGAGAAGATTTATTAAGAGATGATCCTGTCCCTCAAGAAGAATTAGAAGAACTGCATTCTGTAGCGGAAGAAAATTTTGAAACGGAAGATTCTGTTGTTGAAGAAACTCCTGCTCCAGTAGAAACAGTAGCTCCAGGTAATAGTGGTGGAGCAGCAGCAGCTTCAATTGCAGCAGCTCAAGCTGGCGTTAAACCTTATGTTTATGGAGCAGCTGGTCCAAATGCTTTTGACTGTTCAGGGCTAGTTCAATATGCAGTTATTAATGCAGGCGGTTACATTAGTAGGTCAACTGCCACACAAATTTATGATGGAATAGCAGTACCGTTTGGTTATGGTGATTACTCACAATTAGTCCCGGGCGATGTCTTATTATTTGCCTTTGGCGGTGGAGGGGTATCCCATGCAGGAATGTATTTAGGAAATGGGTCATTTGTCCATGCTATGAATCCAGCTTCTGGCATTCAAATTAACAGTTTATCAGGCAACTGGGCAGGTAGCTT
>JAAYRJ010000137.1 GCA_012518845.1 Clostridiaceae bacterium | reverse complement strand
TGAATGTATTACGGTTTCAACACTCTGAGTTGTTTGAGATTGATTCGTATCTGGATCATTACTAGCACCTGATTGACAGGAAGTAGCAATTAAAATAAGAATCAGAAATAATGAAATCAAGTGTTTGAAATGTTTCATTTGTTTTTGCCGCCTTTTAATTTATTATCATGCTCTAGCCAATTAACGAAATGTGGATACAATGCTCGTAAGACAATAGCTGTTAGTACACCAGAAATTATACCTAAAATCGATAACGGTGCAATCAAAATAGAGACATTTACTTTTGCATAAACTGAATAAGCAAGAATTTGGCCAATATTATGACTTAAACCCCCAAAAGCTGATACTAAAATTAAAGAACTTTCTTTTTTTGTTATTTGCCAAATGATTGCTTGAATAAAAAGTGCTAAGAGGCCACCACTTAAACTCAAATAAAAGGAAATAGGTCCACGTAAAAAAATAACAGAAAAGCTTTTTGCGATAGTTATAAAAAGAGCGTCCTTCCAAGAAAGAAAAATCAAACAAAACAAGACAACAATATTAGCAAGACCAAGTGACATTTGGGGAACACCTGGAAATACACTGGGTAAGCTATGATCTACAGCAGATAAGATAAAAGCAAGTCCCAGTAACAAAGCCCTTACAACTAGCGATGCAGTTCTGGAGGAAGTATTAAAACTGCTGTGTTTTTCCTTTACATTATCTTTATTGTCAAATTTTTCTTGACTCAACCGTCAATTCCTCCTTCTCCAATGGGATTATCTTGACTGCCTATTTTTATTATCACATGATTTGGCAAACAGGCTATACTCTGACCCATGATTGAAACTTTACCGGTATTAACACAAATTTTATCAGGACAATTAGATTTTACAACTGCAATTGTATAATCACTATATGTTTCAATTTGCAACTTGTGAATCTCTTGATCATGCTCTAATTCTAGATTAAATGTATGTATTTCTCCATCTAAAGCGACTTTATGCAAAAGTTCATTTTCGTGAAAAATCCAAGCATAGACCTGCTCATCTGGTGAAGAAAAACGTGGCTTAAGCAAAAATGACCAAAGCATCCAGCTAGCCAATAAAATGACCACGATTCCTAAGATAATAATATCCCGCTTTTTGCCCAAAGCGGGACGTTTTTTATTGTTTTCCATAACAATCCTTGCGTAAAACTAGTTTGACTTTTTTATACAGAACTTTCTACTAATGGGTAAAGTGATAAAATACAGTCATGTGGACAAACTTTTTGACATTCACCACAATTGGTACAAAGTTCATAATCAATAATCGCTCTATTATCTTTTATTTCGATACAATCTTCTGGACAAGCACGCACACATTGCCTGCATGAGATACAAGATACTTTACAGGCTTTATTTGCAATCTTGATAGGATCTTCATTATGACAGAGTACCAATGAACTTGCTTTATGTTGTGGTAATAATTCAATGATGCCTTTAGGACAAATCTCAATGCACATCATACAAGAAGTACATTTATAGGGATCGATTTTTGCTAAGCCGTCTTCGATTGTAATTGCATCATATTGACAAACTTCAAAACAATCTCCATAGCCTAAACAACCAAAACTGCAGACTCCATCACCTCCAGCAACTAGATTAGCCATGTTGCAAGTTTTTACACCTTGGTAATTAGCTCTTTTGTTTGTTTTTGAATTATCTCCTTGACACATCACAACTGCTGTTGTAGCAGTAATTTCTGTTGCATCAGTGCCTAGATAATTTGCCAGTTTTTCTACAGTTGAGTTACCACCAGGCTTACATAAAGCTACGCTTGATTCTTCACCTGATGCCAAAACACTAGCATAGCCATCACATGAAGTATAACCACAAGCTCCACAATTAGCACCGGGCAATAGTTCTCTTATATCTTGTTCTGCTTGATTAACAGGCACAGCCATTATTTTGGAAAAGACAACCAAAATGATACCTATGATTAATCCTGCTCCGCCAATTAATGTAGCAGCTAATAAAATATTTTGCATAGAATCCTCCATCTTTTTGATTCTATTAAAAATTATTTTCTCTTA
>JAAYRJ010000136.1 GCA_012518845.1 Clostridiaceae bacterium | reverse complement strand
CTTTCCTTCAAGTATAAAGTCAGATATATCAAGAAAGTTATATTCTTCATCTTTTGGAATAATTTTAAAAATTGAATTAACAAAATGGTCTTTACCAACCACCTTATAGGTTTGTCCATAAACTGATGTATTTGTTAATTTAAAAGTGGTCCACAAATTGTGAAATATCAATTGAAAAGTGGTCCACTTATTTTTATGCTATCCGGTAATACAAAAAAAGTTATCGGAGGTTTCGGAGGTGTTAATAAAAATGGACAAGTACACAATCATTCATCTAAAAAGGAAAGGACAATCAAATCGTAAAATAGCAAGCGAATTAGGCATAGACCGAAAGACAGTAGCTAAAGTTTGGAACAATTATCAATCCGCTCAGTTTCAACTGGTTAGTAGGCCAGATTTAACAAAAGAAGAGATTGAGAGATTAACAGAAGAAATTGTTAATCATTCTTACAACAGTCAAAATCGAATTAACCTAAAATTAACCCCAGAAGTATTTAAAAGAATAGCTGACATTTTAACAGACGAAGAAGAGAAGAAACGTATTCTTGGCAATAGGCATAAACAAAAATTAACCGCTACCCAAATCCACCAAATGCTAAGAGAAGAAGGCATAGATATTGGTTTAACCACTGTAACGAATGCCGTTAGAGAGTTAAAGGCAGCAAAAGAAGTTTTCATCAAACAGGAATATGAATTTGGCGATCGTTTAGAATATGACTTTGGTGAAGTTAGGCTTGTTATCGATGGCAAGATGCAAAAATATTATCTGGCTGTATTTGCCAGCCCTGCTGGTAAATTCAGATGGGCTTACCTGTATACCGCACAAGATCAAAAAGTGTTCTTGGATTCCCATGTGCGGTTCTTTGCAATGACCAAAGGCACCTGGAAAGAAGTTGTCTATGACAATATGAGAAATGTAGTTTCCAGGTTTATTGGTAAAAATGAAAAAGAATTAAATCAAAAATTAATTGATCTAGCACTTTATTATAATTTTGAAATCAATGTCACCAACTGTTTTAGTGGGAATGAAAAAGGCTATGTTGAAAGCTCAGTCAAGAAATTAAGAAATAGCATCTTTGCTCGCAAATATCAATTTGAATCCCTTGACGATGCTCAGAATTATCTAGAAGAACAACTAACTATTCTTAATGAAGATAGCTTGTTTGAAGAAGAAAAAGCCTATTTAAGACCCGTTAACTTCAATTATGAGCTAGCAGAGATATTAGTTGCCTCAGTCGATAAATACAGCTGTATACGCGTTGAAAACAACTTCTATTCGGTTCCCGATTATTTAATCAAGAAAAAAATAACCGTTAAAAACTACCTTGACCATATGCTCATCTACAGCAACAATACATTTGTTTGTGAACATAAAAAGGTAAATGGCGTGAAAGAATACCAACTAGAGCTAAGTCACTACATCAAAACTCTAAGAAAAAAGCCAGGTGCCTTAAAAAACGCACTCGTCTTAAAACAATATCCGCAGCTACACACCATCTACCAAACTCATTTTAAGGCAAAACCAAAAGAATTCATAGAACGATTGATTCAATTACAGGATGAGCCACTAGATGTGATTATAGCTCAGTTTGAGCAAAATACCATACAAGAGGCTATTTCTAAAAGCCAATTACACGAATCGGTACTTATTAATTCCATCAATCAATTACAAACATTAAGCCATTTAATGGCAAGGAGATATCCTCATGGATAATATTAAAGAATATACATACACCTTAAAGTTGCCTTATCTGAGAGAAAATTTTGAAGAAGAAATAATGGAAGCCAAACAGCAAGCCAAATCGCATGAAGATTTTTTAAAAGATATTTTACAAAAAGAATATGAAACGAGAATCAATAATGGCATTAAAAGAAGAATTCGGGAAGCTAGATTTCCTCAAAGAAAGTATTTGGAAGATTTTAAGATGAGCCGATTCTCAAAAGAAAACAGACAATTATTAGAACGCCTGACAACCTTAGATTTTATTAAGAACAAAGAAAATGTGATTTTAATTAGTAATCCTGGTATGGGTAAAACCCATTTTGCTACGGCCGTTGGTATAAAAGCTTGTTTGGAGAACATGAGCGTTTTATTTGTTCCTGTCCCAAATCTCATTATTGAATTAAAAGAAGCCATGAGTAACCATCAATTAACGCAATATAAAAGAAAGTTTGAAAAATACGATTTAGTTATTTTAGATGAATTAGGTTATGTTTCCTTTGATCAAGAAGGCAATGAAATTCTCTTTAATTTGATTTCTAATCGTATTAATACGGGATCCATTCTAATTACTTCTAATTTGTCTTTTGATAGATGGGATGAAATCTTTAACGATACGATATTAACAGCTGCTATTGTTGATAGATTAGCTCATAAATCTTATGTTATTGATATGAGTGGTGATAGTTACAGAATCGAGGAAACCATAGAATGGTTGAAGAATTTTAATTAATTTATGGTGGACCCTTTTTCAACTGATTTGTGGACCACTTTTAAATTGACAAATACAAACTGATAAATTTAAAAACCCTTCATCATCAAGAAGAATATCTACACCATTTTTAAAATCTGCATATTCCACAAGCTCATATATATCCCATAGGCTTGTATCAAGAACCTCCAT
Source organism: Clostridiaceae bacterium (assembly GCA_012518845.1). GTDB lineage: Bacteria > Bacillota > Clostridia > Saccharofermentanales > DTU023 > UBA5436. Next base: position 12 of record JAAYRJ010000136.1, on the reverse strand, counting down.
CTCTTTATCTTT
>JAAYRJ010000135.1 GCA_012518845.1 Clostridiaceae bacterium | reverse complement strand
TAAAAATGAAAGAAAGTTATGAAAACAGAAGAAATATTCTGTGTGAAGGTCTAAATCAAATCAAAGGTTTTTCCTGTGATGTTCCAGGTGGTGCTTTCTTTGTTTTTGCAAATTTAAGTGAATTTGGCTTAGGCTCAAAAGAATTCTGTCTTAAATTATTAGATGAGACAAAAGCTGTAACCGTACCAGGGCTTGGTTTTGGTCAGTCTACAGGTAAATTAAACTTAGATAATTATTTCCGTATTTCTTATGCAACATCAGAAGAAGATATACTTGAGTTTTTAAATCATCTAGAAGGCTTTAGTAATAAATTCTTTAAGAAATAAAGTTTAAAAGAAAAAATTTATTGAACCGATTTCAAAATGGCAACTAAATTGTCTTTATCCAATTCAAAAGGTGAGGCATAAAAGGTTGCCATTTCTTTTTCTGTTAAGCCAATAATTGAATCAAAATTATTTGTACGTAGAAAGGTAAAATGTCTTTGTAATTGCCAATTTGAAATGATTTTGACTAATGCTTCGCTAATTTCTGAAAAAAGATCTGAATAATGACTTATACTTTGTAAATTGTCCTGATTAGAACTGGTTAATTGTTTTTGATACATTTTCAGCACAGCTAAAAATAACATTGGACTTATTTTATAATTAACCACTTGGTAGTGTACTTCCAGTGCGTTAGACAAAGCTTGTGTGTAACCAGTTAATGAATTAGCAGCTGCAGTGCCAGACAAATTTGCAGCTTCTTGCAATGATTCAAGTATTGAACGAAATTTTTCTTTTTTTTCTTGAGAAATTTTTGTTTTAACATTATTTTCAGTTTGAGCGTGTACTTCTTGTAGCCTTGGTATTTCCTTAAAAACAGAATTCTCAAAAGCATCAAGAATTAATTTAATTGCTAGGTCTGCAGTTGCTTTAGAATTTTTTGTCGAATTTTCGCTAATCAATGCTTCCAGAGCATTTGCTAAAGAAATACAGATAGTCCCAATGAATTGTTCCATACTTAAATTAGCTAATAACAAAGGACAATAGTAAATATAATCAGCACTCATTAGTCGGTCAAATATACCTATTTTTTTAAAATTAGTGTGATCTAAAACATAGCAACTTAAATTACTTTCATTTCCTGCTAAAGAGAGTGGTACTATAAACAGCAAAGGCTCTTGTTTACGTATAGGTATATTGGTAAAACCGCGCATTTGGTAAATGTTTTTATTAGGATTTAAAACCCTGGCTTTGACAGCTTTACCAAGGTCAATGGCAACACTATCACCCATAATTAATATAGCCTCACAATTATTGCTTACATATTTATGTAAAGCCTTTTCCACATGAAAAACTGTAGCTTGATTATCTGTCAAGGGATAAGAAATAAAATTAATATTGGATTTTAAGCCTAATTTGTATAAGTTTTCTAATAGTTGATTATCTGCAATTTCATCAGAAGATATAAGCAAAATTTTTTCAAAAGCTAAATGGGAAAAGGTATCAATCAAATTTACAATTAGTTCTTGTGAATTTTTCACATTAGAAATTTCTGGTTCTATATAATGTAGTAAACCATGCAAATAGGAAAAAGATTTCTTTTTATATTCTTGGCGAAAACCCAAAATATAACTCCTTAATAAACACTATAAATCAACTTATTATATCAAATTTTTGAAATAGAGTTTAAGAAGACAAATCTGAAGTGTCTTGTTCGCTTGCATTCTTGAAGTCATTAACATTTTTGGAAGCTTGCTTAAGGCATAATTTTTCTATTTCTTTTAATTGCTTTAGTTGTTCAGGAGTTAGTATTTGCTCGAAATTTTTTTGATTAGAACCATAACACATTTTCGCATAGCTACAGCTTGCACAGGCACCTCGTTTTCTTGAAACTAAAATTGATCTGATAGCAACAATAACAATTCCTAACAAAACAAGCCCAACAATGATGTCACCAAGATGTAAAACAAAAAAATCAAACATAAGATTTCTCCTTCTTACTTAAGTCGTGATTAGGATCTGGTCTAAACAAGAGGTAGATAAAAACAGCTAAAACGGCTAAGGCTATGATAAAACCAAGCAAGTTATTTTGTGATTGAGCAAATAAAGCAAATTGATAAAAGATAAAGGACATGCTGTAGGCTAAAATTGTTTGATAAGCAACTGCAAAAGTTGTCCAGCCGAGATTTGCCATTTCTCTTTTGATGGCACCTATAGTTGCAAAACATGGAGCACATAGTAGATTAAAGATTAAGAACGAAAAAGCTGAAATCTGTGTAAAATGCGCTTGCATTGCTTGCCAAAGTTGCCAGACATTTCCAGCTACATCTTGTGTTCCAAATAAAACACCAAAGGTTCCTACTATATTTTCCTTAGCAACTAAGCCTGTGATTGTAGCAACGCTTGCTTGCCAATCTCCAAAACCTAAAGGGATAAAAAGAACACCAACAAAATTACCAATTCTAGCTAGAATGGAATTTTCAACCATTTGAACTTGACCAAATCCGTTTTCGAATCCAAATGAAGACATAAACCAAATAGCGATTGTAGTTAAGAGAATAACTGAGCCTGCACCTTTAACAAATGCCCAGGAACGTTCAAAGGCATTTTTCAATAGATCACGCAAACGTGGTAAACGATAGGCAGGTAACTCAATAACAAAAGGCATTATCTCCCCAGCAAAAGGTTTAGTTTTCTTCAAGATTATTCCTGAGATAATTACACCAAAAATACCAATAAAATAAGATAAAGTTGTAATTAAACCACTTCCGCCAAAAAATGCACCAGCAATTAAAGCAATTACTGGTAGCTTTGCTCCACAAGGAATGAAAGATGTTGTAATAATTGTCATACGACGATCTCGTTCATTTTCTATGGTTCGAGATGCCATTATTCCCGGTACACTGCAACCAGTGCCTATCATTAAAGGGATAAATGATTTACCAGACAAACCAAAACGACGGAAGAATCGATCCATAATCAGAGCTATTCTTGCCATATATCCAACTGATTCCAAAAAAGCTAAGCAAAGAAATAGGACAAATAATTGTGGCACAAAGCCAAGTACTGCCCCAACACCTGCAACAATTCCATCTATAACTAGATCATTTAGCCAGGTGCTAACATTTAATTTTTGCAAGCCGTTAGCTATTAAGATCGGCAAACCATCAATCCAAATTCCAAAATTATTTGGATCTGGTTCCTCTTCTCTTATTGCACCTTGGTACAATTGATAGTCAACATTTACTTTAGTATCTAAATTGCCATCATCATCATATAGAAGTGCATCTACAGTTAAATTTGTTGCATCATTTGGATCTAGATTTTCTTTGGCAGCAGCGTCTTCAAAAGTTTCAATAAAAATTTGATTATTTTCGTATTCTTCTAACTCGTCTTCATAATTTGTTCGCCCCTGACCTAATAAAAACCAACCTTTGCCAAAAAGACCATCATTTGCCCAATCAGTACCTATCGAACCAATGGTCGATACAGAAATAAAATAAACGAAGAACATAATTACCATAAAAATAGGTAACGCAAATACCCTATTTGTTACAATTTGATCGATTCGATCTGAAATAGAAAATAATTGTTGATCTTTTTTCTCATAAACCCCATCTGCAATTTTTGAGATTTTATTATAACGTTCGGTCGCAATGATTCCTTCCGAGTCATCATCCTTTTGCTCTTCAAAATCATCAATGATTTTATTTATTTTTTCTAATATTGAATCATCTAACTTGAGTCTTTTTTGCATTAACTCATCACGCTCAAATAATTTGATTTGATACCAACGTTCCAAATTAGAATCTATATTTTCCAGCGAAGGCTTTATGGTCAGATAAATTTTTTCTAGACATTCCTCCAGATCTTTTGAAAATCTTAGTGGCTGTTGTTCTAAAATTTCAGATATTTCTGATTTTGCTGTTTGGCTTGCCATTTTTGCAAGTAGATCAACATTTTTGCCCGTTAAAGCAGAAATTTGTACAACAGGTAATTGTAAGTTTTTTTGCAGTTTTTTTAGATCAAACTTATCTCCGCTCTTTTCAATAATATCTCCCATATTTACTGCTAATATTAGGGGAATATTTAATTCAAGTAATTGGCTAGACAGGTATAGATTTCTCTCCAGATTGGTTCCGTCAATAATATTAATGATGGCATCCGGTTTTTGATCTAGGAGATCATTTCTAGCAACTTCTTCTTCCAATGTGTAGGGAGATAAAGAGTAAATTCCGGGCAGATCAATTATTTCAACAGTTTTATCAATTTTAAGTTTTCCAACTTTCTTTTCAACCGTTACGCCAGGCCAGTTGCCAACTCTTTGATTTGAACCTGTTAGGCTATTAAATAAAGTGGTTTTTCCACTATTTGGGTTTCCAACTAATGCTATGCGCATTTAACATCCTTTATTATTCTTTGTATCTTTTAATAATGGAGAAAAGTTGTCAATTAGCATATGCTAACTATATATTAAAAAAAAGCAGAATCCGATTTTCTAGATCAGGATTCAGCTGAGATATTTTCTTCTATAATTAAAAGGGTTTTATAGTGCAAATAAAATTAAACCATTATTTTTCTTGCTATATCTTGATCAATAGCAATTCGTGTATTCTTTAATTTACAAATCACATTGTCACAGTTAGCACAAATTAATTGAATTGAACTACCTGGAACAAATCCCATATCCTTGAGATGACTTCTTAAATTATCTTTACCTACAACTCTAAGAATTTTACACTCTTCGCCTGGTTTTATACATGTTAGTGGAACCATGTTATTGCTCCTAAAATTTATTTTATATATTGTAGTAAATCGTAATCTCTTGGTTAAATTTCATAATTATCAGCAAATTAGCATACGCTAACTATAATAATTTTATCATTCTCAAAATAAAAGTCAACAGCCCGAATCGCCTCATAATAAAAGTCGTTGAAAAAGATATCGTAGCGTCAAAATAAAATGTCGTCGAAAATACTCTTAGAAATACATCTAGGAGGCAAATTGATGGAGCTAGATATGACGACAAGAGC
>JAAYRJ010000134.1 GCA_012518845.1 Clostridiaceae bacterium | reverse complement strand
TTTTTTTGTTGTATATATATTCCCAAAAATCATTTCAGAAATTTTTCTTGTAATCTCGCTTGGATCTACATATTCATCTCTGATTTCTCTTTCTACATCTTGCTCTGCATCAGTAAGAAAATTATATATTTCTCCTGTTCTAGCAATATAGTTTTGACGAATAAGTCTATCTAATGACTTTTGAATTTTGCTTCTTTCATCAATTTTATCTACTCTTATGTCATCTGCCATCATAATAACGATATTATCTAAATTTGCAGGTATTTCATCATTAACATATCTAATCATGTAAAGAAGCTTTAAAACATCAACATCTATAAGTTCTAAGCCTTTGCCGTCTCTTGCTGCTCTTTCAGATCTCTCTATTACTCTTCTTATTGAGCTGTCTAAAAAAGTATGAACTGTGTCATAGAGCATCCAGAAAGGTACTATTGCATATTCATCCTTGTCCTGTACTCTCTGTGCTGCTTCCTGAAAACCTGAAAGCATAGAACGTTCTGCACCTGATAAATGCTTGCCTACATTACCATGCTTCCTAATTTCAGAAAATACCTTCTGCATGAGATTAAACTGATATGGTACAAAAGGAAAGTTTACAGAAAATTCTCCTGGCCCTTCAAAGCCCCTTATGTCACCGATTGCTTCCCTGAATTTAAATAGATTATCCATAACATTTTTCTGTTTGTCATAAACGTCTTCAAGATATAACTTAGCTTCATCATCTTTCTTAAGGATTCTCTTTTGAATAACCTCATCCGCTGATGATGAAGAAAGAGAAAGTCTTGTTTTAAATCTTGCTTGAATTCTTGAAAACTCATCTGCCCTTGTTCTAATAATTTCATCAAGAGCTTCTTGTCCAGTACACATGACCCAGACTTTTCCCATACATTCAGAACCTATCTTTTCAACTAAAGATTGAAGATTAAGAAGCATATCGGTATCGGCACCTACATACTGTCCCACCTCATCAATCATGAATAGAAGTCTATAATCGTCTGGTTTACTGTCAACATATTCTTTTATTTCAGACACAAGCTGTGCTATTGAAATATCAATTTCTTCAGAGGAATCAAACCAGTTTCTTGCTGCTATTTCGCTCATTCCAAGAACTTCTATCAGTGTTTCCACTACTTCATCTTCACAAAAATCAAATACATCTCTTGAATCTATCCATGAATCTCCATTTTTTTCTTCAAATACTCTTCTAAATTCTTCTGTTTTTCCTCTCCTGTTAACATATTGTTCAAGTTTTGCAACCTTAAGATTTTCACCATAAAATCCAAGGTGTTTATAAAACATCTTGGCAAATACCCTTAGGACAGCTGTTTTATTTTTTTCCATTGGTCCTTCTATATCTATGTTAAAGAGAATTGTTTCTGTAGGAGATTGAGTAGATTTATCCATCATCATAAATGTAGCTGGATCATCTGTGAATTTCTCTCTAAATCTCTCTACTGTATTAATCCCATTTACCTCTTTATTTTCTAGAATATATGAAAGTATTTTTAAGAAATGAGATTTACCGCTTCCAAAGAAGCCTGATATCCAAACACCTGTATCAGATGTTGGTCTATTAAAGGAATCTGCATAATAATTAAAAAAGCTTATAAAGTGTTTCTTTAATTCCCTTGTAATTACATATTCTGATAATTCCTGCTCTATTATATCTTTTGTATCTTGATCAACCTTGATGACACCATTTATCTCTCTATTAATGTCATCAAAAAACATATTTTGTATTCTCAATTATATTCCCTCCTAGATCCTAAATTATATTAAATGCCCTGTAGTATTCATTTGGTGTGAATTCATTAAATAGTGTTACTGCTCTTCCATCAAAACTTCCTGGATAAAGAACAACTATAGGAATATCATCAAATCCTGTCTGTAATTCTTCTAAAAGAGAATGAACTCTCATAAAGGGATATACCTCTCCTACGCCTGTAAGCATAAGAACATCTCCTTTTTCATGGTCTTCATACTGCATTTTTTCTGCAAAAGCTTTTGTTGTTGAAAATTTTAATATCCTGTCTTTAAGATAGTCGCTTCCTCTTTTTTCTTCCATATCAGGAATCTTGTCAATAATGTTTTTCTCATCACATATTTCCAAAAATATATTGTAGAGATTATGGCAAATAAGATTACATTCTAGAGATTTATCTTTTTCAAGTTGTTTTATAAAGTGTCTTACAGTCATTTCATCTTCAGGATCATAGCAGAACATTCTTATATTCACTTCGTTGCTAAGTCCTTTTCCCGTAAGAAAATCTGAATCTTGAATTAAACTTCTTAATTTATCAAGTTTTTCATTTATATTACCCAATCTACTGCACCCCTTTACTCAAAATAATTGAAAGCCGAAAGACAAGTTGCATCTCCATTTTCAATTATTTTGTCCTTTAGTTTATAATCCAAAAGCACTTCATTAAGTCTTTTAGAAGTTGTTTTTTCTATATATCCATTCTCTTTTAAGAGGCTTGCAATTACGGATTTAAGCTTGTTAATTGTTGAGTCGCTCCAGCTTGCCACCGTATCATTTTGTTCTTGGAGTCTTGTAAAGAATACATTAAGATCCATTCTGCTATAGGAATAATTACGAGTTCTATATTTCTCACCAATAACAGTAATCATAAATTCCCATATCAATCTTGAATCTTTCATCATAGCATATAAGCAAACTTGTCTTGATATATCCAAAGGTCTATTTATAATCCAAGATACAAGTTCTTCATCCTCTAATGCATTTAATCTTTTTATACAAGCTCTTGCTCTCATTTTAAGACTTCTTTCTGTAGGATATTGATATAAATTTTCTTTAAATATTTTATCTACAGTTTCTTCTTCACTTAACCCTTTCCTAAGTAACTCTGCAGTTATCTTCATTTCATAATACATAAAAGGTTCTCTTGTAAGAGAAGCTATATATGGTGTATTACTATCCATAAAGCACCTCCTTATTTATCTTTATTTTCATGTTTTCTTTTTTCAGGACTATAAGAAATTATATCTTCTATACCACAATCAAAATAATCACAAATACGGGCTAAAATTTCCATGTTTACTGTCTCATTCTTACCTAGTTTTGCTACTGTGGTAGGACTCAATTTAACAGCTTTCTGGAACTCTGTCTTGTTCTTTTCTTCATCAATTAGAATCTTCCAAAGTTTATTGTAGCTGAATCCCATATATACCCTCCTTATTTATTTTCTTTATATAATACTTATATATGTTTGCGTAAATTATATCCACATTTAATTATATCACAATTATATCGTTTTGAGTATACACAAAGTTAAATCCTTTGTTACACAGTTTTTTAACCCTATAAGACTATCAAGTCTAACTCCAAAGATTAATACATAGACTGATGTTTCATTTACTACTAACACCCTCCATCCTAACCTTTTACGGTAAACCACCGTTTCAGCTTTTATATTGCATGAAAATAAAGTTATTTTTTATTTTCCCCCTAATATCAATATAACTCTATCAATCTAACTATACTCTATATAGTTAGATTGTCATTTTGACAAGTCTAGACTTTTCCTTTTTGCCATTCTAGAATTATCAAAACCACCATTCTTGACTTGTCCTTTTGACAAGTCTGAATCCTTAAATACAAAAATCAGCAAGTTTTTTTAATCCCTGCTGATTCTCACTTTTGTCCTTATTTTCTTGTGTCTCCACTAACTAGGTCAACCACCACTGAAACATTGAAATACTTTTTAAGGACTTTTCGCTTGTTATTTTGGTCATCTTCTTCGAAGGCAAAATAGTCGTGAAATAGCTTAAATCTCAGGATTTCTACGAAATTTCCCTTTGTATCAACGCTATGCACTCGATGTGCAACGACCCGTTCGGATTGATGTTGCATGCTGTTTTTATACTTTTTCTACTACATTTTGGTGTTTCCCAGTTTTAGTGGTAGTCGGGAATAAGTCTACGACTATATTTGAGGTATAGGTAGGTGGGAATATGTCATAAGCTATGATATAATTATAGCACCAACTACTTGATTTGTAATTGGTGCAAATAATCATAATAACTT
>JAAYRJ010000133.1 GCA_012518845.1 Clostridiaceae bacterium | reverse complement strand
CTCAAAGGATGATGGTTCTGCAAGATAAAATCAAGTCGCTGAGTAAAGGATGGTAAATTCTTTTGACGACATTTTATTTTGATGCCACGAATGGAGTTTCGACGACATTTTATTTTGACGCTATAGGCAGCCCGTGCACTTGTTCCTTTTTTATGAAAACTAAAGCAAAACAAAGCAGTAATCAACACTAATTAGATTTTTACTTGACAAATAATTTTTATTAAAATAAACTTTAACAGTTATCATAACTGTGAAGGAAGCAAAAACTATAAATAGCAGATGTTTGCAGAAAATAAATAAACTAAATAATATGAAAAAGGATGCTTAGAAAAAATGAAAATAATGCAAAATCATGATTTACGTAGAAGATTAAATTCTTTAAATAAATTTAGATTACCGCGCTGGGATGATTTGCCAGATGAAGGTCTGATGCGACAAAAAATGCTTGATTATATTGATGAGCTATTATCTCCCTTATTAGACAAGGACCAAATTATTACTGGCACAATGGTTGAAAACTACATCAAATGGGGTATGGCTCCAAGTCCAGCTGGGCGCAAATATAATCGGGTTCATTTTGCTCATTTTATTGTTCTAAGCATCTTGAAAGAAGTGACTGCAATGCAAAATATCTCACACGGAATTATTCTGCAGACAAAAATTATTCCACTAAGTGCCGCTTATGATAGTTTTTGCCAATTGTTAGAAGATGCTTTGAAGCGTCAAACTTCTACATTATTACAAGAAATAGAATCAGAAAAAAATGTTGAAATTCAAGGATTTGAGACATCTTTAAAAACATTAAATTTAGCTTTTGTATGTGAAGCACTTGTCAACAAATTATTAGCCGAGTCTTTTATTTTAGAGCAAGGATTATTTAATTCATTTCACAATTCTAAAAACACTGAAAATAGCAATAGTAAGACTTAAGCACTTAACTTGGCTATAACCTAGCTTCTACTTCAGTATTAGTTTTTATAAATGAATAATAAATTTATCCAAACATCTTATTTATATAGAAAGCGAGATATGTATGAAAATTGTAAAAGGAAGTAAAAGAATAGATTTTAAAACCCATTTTAGAGATTTACGTCACATATTGGAATATGCTAAAACGAATTATAATGAAATTCCTGCTTATATTTTCCATGAGGGAAAACAGAAAACAACAGTAACCAAATCATATACTGAACTCGAGCAAGATATTGTCGATTTTGCTGTAGGTTTAGCCGATTTGTCAAAATTAACACTAAGTCAAGGAGAAAAACCACATTTTGCTGTTATTGGAAATAATTCATATCCTTGGGTAGTATTTCATAATGCAGTATTATTTGGTTTAGGAATTTCTGTGCCACTAGATAAACAATTGCCAGACCATGAAGTAGTAGATCTTTGTGAACGAGGAAAAGTTGAAATTTTTGGTTTTGACTATGCGCATAAATCCGCTGCATTAGAATTGGTAAAGACAAATTCTAATGTCAATACTCTAGTTTTATTCGACCAAGAAGATAAATTAGACGAGCTGAATAAAGAAATTGAGGCTCTTAATTCTGCCTGTAAAATATATGGTTTCGAAGAAATATTAGAATTCGGACAAGGTCTAGGATCTGATTTAAAGGACAAATTTAGGGCAATCGAACTACCACTTGAAGAAATGGCAGTCCTTTCGTTCACATCTGGTACCACTTCAACTTCTAAAGGTGTAATGCTTAGCCATTTAAATTTGGTTGCTAATGTTAATCAAGCCATAAGCAGTCTAGATGTTCCAAGTGGCTTGAGGGCCCTTTCTGTCTTGCCATTGCACCACTGCTTTGAGTCGACAGTAGGGATGTGGTGTCTTTGGGCATATGGAATTACGATTTGTATTAATGAAAGTCTCAGAACCTTAGTTCCAAATCTCAAAGAATGGAAAATTAATGTAATTCTAACAGTTCCCCTAATGTTGAGTGGTATACATCGCCAGGTTATGAAAACTATCGAAAAATCTGGCAAAACTTCTACCTTTAATTTTGGACGCAAACTCTCTAAATTTTTGCTAAAACTAGGGATAGATAAACGTAGAGAAATATTCAAGTCTGTTCATGCAGGCTTAGGTGGTGAACTTCAACTTCTCATTTCGGGTGCTGCTGCTTTGGCCCCCGAAGTACAATCGTTTTTCGAAGAAATTGGTGTAGCTAGCATTGCAGGCTATGGTTTAACTGAAACTGCACCTATTTTAGCTGCAGACAATCCAAATAATAGTACGATTGGTAGCGTAGGTGAACCACTTTGTGGTGTAAGCCTAGCTATTGATGGAGATGGCCATAATCCTGAGACGGCTGGTGAAATTTTGGCGAAAGGGGATAACGTCATGCTTGGTTATTACAATGATCCAGAAAATACAGCAGATTCTTTCACGCCTGATGGCTGGTTTCGAACTGGTGATATGGGTTATTTTGATGAAAACAATTTGTTATATATTACAGGCCGAGCAAAATCTTGCATAGTACTTTCAAACGGAAAAAATGTTTTTCCAGAAGAATTAGAAAGCTTTTACATCAATCTCCCAGGTATTAAAAATATAATGATTTGGGGTGAGGATACAGTAAGGGGTGCTGTAGATTTAGTTGCACGTTTTCAAATAGACCGAGAGGCTTTACCAGAAGAAGTTAACAAAGATTCAAACAATGATATTACTGATTATTTGCAGGCTACTATAAGGAAGATAAATGATCGAATGGCAGTCTACAAACGAGTTAAAAATTTTATTTGGGATGAATCAGATCCGGAGATGACAACAACCTTAAAAATTAAGCGTGACCCAGAAATAAAACGAATAAAAGAAGCTTTAGCGAAAAAGAATTTAGATATCCATAGCTTTAAAACAGGCTATTTTGCACTCTAGTTTATTTTTTCTGGCAATCTATAAATCAAGCTTGAAACACTAATTAGTCTTTCAAGCTTGAGATTTTGCCTACAATTTAAACAAATAATTGACAATTAATATTAGATTAGATAATATAAACTAGCTATTTTTCGTGGAGAGATGGTCGAGCTGGCTGAAGGCACCGGTCTTGAAAACCGGCGTGGGTGTACGCCCACCGTGGGTTCAAATCCCACTCTCTCCGCCAAATTAATAAATAATCTGGAGAAGTACCCAAGTGGTGAAGGGGACGGTTTGCTAAACCGTTAGCAGGGGCAACTCTGGCGAGGGTTCAAATCCCTCCTTCTCCGCCAAATAAAGAGTTCAACATTTTATATAAAGTGTTGAACTTTTTAAATGTATTCTTCATTATTTGTATTCATTAAAATCACCAAATTATTTTTTAACCATAATTTAATAATTGCTGTCTTTATTATAATATATTCTATAATTTTCATTTTATAGATTTAAAATTTACACCAATAAAAATCCTTGAGTATTACAAAGACATTACAAGAATTTTTTATAACAAAGACATAACTTTGTTTTTATATAATGACTTCAAGAACATAGTAATTAGATAAAGATTTTTCTATTTTTATCAATTTGGATTATAGGTCTATTTATTAGAATAGACAAAATAATCTCGCAAGGTGGACATTATATGAGAAAAACATATGTACTTGATACCAATGTTCTAATTCAAAATCCAGATGCCATGTTTTATTTTGAAGATAATATCGTGGTCTTGCCTGTGATAGTTCTCGAAGAATTGAATACTTTAAAAAATAGCGATGGTGAAACTGGTGCCAATGCTAGGCGCTCTATTCGTTTTTTGGAGGATTTGAGAGAGACAGGTAATTTGGTAGAAGGTGTTGAATTAGAAACGGGTGGCATAATTAGAATTGAAGTCAATCATGTTACTGAACAGTTACCTCAAGGTTTTAAGCACGAACAAAATGACAATCGTATTTTAAAAGTTTGCTTAGGTTTAAAGCATCAAGATTTAAATCCAATTTTGGTGACTAAAGATATAATGATGCGAATAAAAGCACAATTACTCAATATTTTAGTCGAGGATTTTACAACTGAACAAGCTCCGATTGAAAGCGAACAATATTCGGGTCGAGTAGAGGTCTATATACCAGAAGACTTATGTTCAGAATTCAAACTACACGGTATCGATCCTGAAAATGTCTATCAAGTAGATCCAGAAGGCAATAGAGTTACAATAAATCACATTAACAATCAATTTTATCTTCTAAAAACTGATAGGTCACAAGGTTCATTGCTAGGTAAATTTAATGGTAAAAAAATAGTACCCCTACAATACGCAAATACGAAACCTTATGGAGTTTCTCCACGCAATATCGGGCAATATTTTTTGCAGGAAGCTTTATTAACCGATGCGAAGGAGGCACCTTTAGTTATTGTTAAGGGCAAAGCCGGTACAGCCAAAACATTTTATGCCTTAGCTGCAGGTTTACAAAAAGTTATTCAAGAAATTCCAAAACAATATCGCCGCATTTTAGTGGTTAGACCAAATTCTCAATTTGATGATGATATTGGTTATTTACCGGGTTCAGAACAAGAAAAAATCTATCCCCTAATGCGACCCATTATTGATAATTTAGAAATTGTTATCGATCAAGATGAGGAAGCACGTTTTCAAAATGAAAAAGAATTATCTGGCAAAATTGATGAGCTATTTGACCGTGAAATCATTGCGACTGAGGCATTAAATTATATTCGAGGACGTTCAATTACAGAAACTTATTTGATTATAGATGAAACACAAAATTTAACTCCAAGGCAGGCGAAAGGGATAATAACCAGAGCCGGCAAGGGCACAAAAATTATTTTGTTAGGTGATACAAATCAAATTGATCATCATTTACTTGATAATAGGACTAACGGCTTAAGCTATGCTTCAGAAAAAATGAAAGGTTCCAAACTTTGTTATCAAATTTCTATGTTAGAAACAGAATGTGAGCGATCAGATTTAGCAGCTGATGCGATAAATCGAATGTGAGATTAAGCTATGGCTAGATAAAATTCTTGAATGTCTGTTATTCGCTTTTTATTTTACAAAAGGCAAATGGTTTAAAATACTTTGCCTATTATAATATTCATCTAATCCCCATTCATAATTTTGTTTTTCCGAACAAGACATTCTATAAACTTGATGCGGGAAGTGTTTCAATAAATAATGTAATTTTCTGATTTCATATATGGTGATTAAAGGGTCGATAATGCCATAATCTTTCAATATTTTGACAGCAAAACTTAAACAGGTATATTTGTTTTTGGGACAAAAGGGCATTTTTGGATAAAAACAATTAATAGCAGAAAGAAGAGAATAACGATAATACTTTTTGTGAACATTCATCTCATTTAGCTTTTTTGCAAGAGCTTTTTTACCTTTTTTAGAAATAGGAATTGTAAATTTGATAAATTTAATATCCTTTTCTTTATCTAAGTATCTCAACCAAGACTCCTCGGTAAAACCACCTGTAAATGGCCTATTAACGTAGTAGCGAGCGAAAGAATACAATGGTACTAAATCATCATTTAATGAAATGGAAACATGACTGTAGTTATAACCTGTCATTAAACGAATAAACCTACCAATATTTGTATTAGAGCGTATAATTAAAATGTAAAATTTATCCATAGCTTGGTATTATAGAAAAATATTAAGCTTGCCACAATAGTGCAAAAACTTTAACTAAGATATCTTTCTTTTTTGGTTTAATTGTTATTTCTTGATAAGCATCTTCTTTTTCTGCATATGCTTGAGTGAGAGTATTTATTTCTTGTTCTAGTTCCATTTCTAAATTTTCAAAATCTTTTTGATAAGTTTCAAGTGATTCTTTGGCTCTCACCACATCACCACTTTGTTGTCTTGATCTACCTGCTGAACGAAGAGAACGGGCAGCTTTATTAATAGTTGTTTTACCAACTCCTTTTCTTCTACCAACCAGGGTATCTAAGATGGTACTACCAAGATTAATAAATGTGCTAAATTTCGCTTGATCTGCCTGATCTTTTTCTCTTTCAACAGCTTGTTCAGCTTTACGAATTTTTTCTACTAAACTGGCAAACTTTTTGTCATACTTTTTTCGTAAAGTTTCTATTTCTTCATCTCTTTGCTCGCGATTAGCTTGTCTTAAACGAATCATGAATTCGGCTTGACTTTCATCAGGTTGAGCCACAACTGTTTTATCCTGATTTGCATACAAAACAAAAGTTTCATTCCGATAAATATGATCGACAAGTTCTTTTTGCCAATTTGTATAACTTGATTTTCTTGTTGCTATATCTGGTAAGTTGAGATATTTTCCGTCACTAGATGGCTTAGTTTCTAAATTATTTAAATCAAAATCATTGAGCTGTGCATCTTTCCAGTCAACAGCAATGATTTCATCTTTGATTTGAGTCTGCCAATTACTAATAACAGACTTTGAAAAGACTGGATTACTACTTTCGTAGCTGGTTTCTACATGGGCAAATAAGGTTGGTATGTATTGATTGGAAGTTCCAGTCAAATAGTATTGTCTAATATCCTTTGGTACGTTTGGAGGTAAATCAAGTGTCATACCTGAATTGATGCTTCTTTCTATTATCTCATTATCATTTTGCTCAAGTATTAAATTTTCGTCATCTGTTAATTTCTCTGAGGGAGCAGTATCTATTTGTTCAACTGAATTTTTTTCTTGCAAACTAGATATTTGATTACGACTTAAAGGACCAGCCAGATAAGAAAGGCACCAACGAGTTTCAAATAAAGTGGGACCTGCATCATGTATATTGTTTGAGATAAAGGAACGAGGGGGCAAACTAGATATTAAAGCAGACAAATCTTTACGATCAAAATTTAAAGAGGAGGCTTGATTGGTTTTTGAAGCAATTTGTAGACCATCTAACAATTTGTTTTTGTCTTGTTCTGTTTGTAAACGACCAACAAACCAAGTTCCTATGTTAGCTAAACCTTTATAATCAATATCAACAGGGTTTTGCGTTGCTAAAACCACACCTAAGCCAAATGCACGAGCTTGTTTTAATAAAGATAACATTGGCTTTTTTGATGGTGGATTAGCAACTGGTGGTACAAATCCAAAAATTTCATCCATATATAAAATTGCACGCAAACTACTTGTACCAGATTGTGTACGTAGCCAAGCCAAAACCTGATTTAAAAAGAGAGAAATAAAAAACATTTTTTCTTGATCATTCAGATGATTAAGTGAAATAACACTCATACGAGGTTTTCCCTCTGGTGTATAGAGTAGATTTTGAATATTTATTGGTTCTCCTTCTAGCCAAACAGCAAATTGAGGTGCAGCAAGCAGATTGTTAAAGGCAGTAGCTAATGTCATACGTTCACTTTCAGGGAAAAATTCTTCCAAAGATAAAACACCAATTTTTTCAATTTCTGGTTTGATTATTGATTTGATTAATTTCGCCAAATCCATATTTTGTTTTTGTTGCCAAGTGTCTAACAAAATATTAGTCAATAAAATATGCTCTTTACTTTGCAAAGGCTCAGCTTTAATTCCGATCAAACTCAAAAGAGCAGAAACGCTTGACACAGCGTAATCATTTAGCATTTCGCTATCATTTAGAACCTGAGTGGGACAATCAAGGATTTGGACAATGGATAAGGGATTAGTAGCTCCTCCTGGTGTATAGATGGAAAAATCAGCTTTGTTTTTTAGGGTACGAATTCGATTGCTATCTTGATTCCATTCTTTTAATCCATTTTTCCAATCTGATGCTTTTTGTTTTGCATATTCTTCTAAACTTATGCCGTTTCGTTCTGCATCAGATGCTTGTAGCCATGGTAAAAAATCCTCGGGACTTAGTTCAGGAAACGTTAAAAGCAAGTTTCCCATATCTCCTTTAGGATCAATTATTAAAGCAGGAATATTATCGATTGCAGCTTCTTCTAAGATATTGATACCCAGACCAGTTTTCCCACTACCAGTCATTCCAATACAGATCGCGTGCGTAGTCAGATCTTTTGAATCATATAAAAAATACTGATCTGTTTTTTCCATAGTCTGTGGGTTTAGAGTTTTACCTAGATAAAAATGGCCTAGAATTTCATAACTTTGCATAATCGTACTCCTCTGAAGTTTTGTTTAAGATTATAACATCTTCATTTTAAAAATAGATATTGTTGACGTATAAAAGCTAACGAAAACATTAAAATTAAGAAAACATAGTTGTTCTAAAATACAAGTGTTTATCGCATAAAATCAATAGAATTTCATATTCTTGCCAAATTTATCATCTAAAATTCTTGTAATCATAAAAAAGTTAAAGTTTTGAATTATAGATCATATTAATTATTTGTCTTAAATCAATGATAAATAAAATAATAAGTTCTATTAGTATTTACAAATGTAGGAGAAAACCATGAGTGATCAATTTAATAACCATTCTAATCAACATGATGATCAAGCTGAACATGAATCAAAACAGGAGGGAGATCAAACTAAAAGGGATCAAAATCAACAATCCAATTACCGCCAAAGCTTAGATGAAGACAGTCAATATGCGGATACTAACTCTGGCTATCGACATTATACTTATGGGGACTCTGGCTATAGGATCTACCGTGAGCCTAGTGCAAATAACAACAATAAGGAACCAAACCGTTATGCTGTAGATTTTCATAATGTCAATAGACAAGATAACTCTAATCAAAATAGAAGTTATGATTCCGATGATATTCGTCAAATGATTCGTGAAGAAATTAAACAAGCAAAACCCAGACATCGCTTTTTACGAGGTCTGGCTCTAGTTTTAGTAGGAATTATACTGGCAACCACAGGGACATATATTTTACAATCAACTGGTATTTTAGGCGAAAGAAATAAAGTTCAAAATGTAGAAACACAAACAGTCAAGCAAGAACCTAGACAGTTAAATATTTCAATAAAAGAAGATGGAACAGTAGAAAATGCGGTAGCAGCTAAAGCGATACCTTCAATTGTTGGTATCACGGCTTTAGTAAGAGGTGAGTCTCAAATGAATCCTTTCTTCTTTTATAATGAAGTTCCGAAATACAAAGAAGGGGTTGGATCAGGTGTAATTGTTGATCCTGAGGGCTATATTCTGACAAACTCACATGTTGTTAACAATGACGAAGCAGAAAAATTGACAGTTTCGTTTGCGGATAGTGAAAAAGCTGAGGCAGAATTAGTTTGGCATGATCAAACTTTAGATTTGGCAGTTATCAAGGTAGACAAAACTAATTTACCTGCTGTTGAGCTAGGTGATTCAGACGAAGTGCAAGTTGGAGATAAAGCAATTGCGGTTGGGAATCCCTTGGGCTTAGATTTACAATCAACTTTGACTTCTGGCTATATTTCTGGTTTAAACCGTACAATTCAAGTTCAAGATGGCCAGAGTATAAATATTTTGGATGGCTTAATGCAGACAGATGCTGCAATTAATTCTGGTAATTCAGGCGGTGCCTTACTAAATGTAAATGGAGAAGTAATTGGCATCAATACGGCTAGACCACAGACAGCAGATGGAATTGGCTTTGCAATTCCGATCAATGTTGCCAAACCAATTATCGCTGAAATTAAAGAGCATGGTAGTTATGAGTCAGTCTATTTTGGTATTAGTGGCGTAAATATGCAAATGGTAACAATCATGAATTCGGAAGAAGAATTACCGACTGAAACAGGTGTTCTGGTTGATCAAGTTATGGACAATTCTCCGGCTGAAAAAGCAGGACTAGAATCAGGCGATATCATTTATGCTATAGATGAACAGCCAGTTGATTCCTTTAATAGTTTAAAAACACAATTATTGAAATATAAAACTGGTGATAAAGCAGAGGTTAGTATTTATCGTGGCCAAAAAGAAATGACATTAGAAATTGAGTTTACAAATTTCTCTTTTGATTCGATTGTTGGCTAACGGTATTTAAAGTTGAGAATAAAAATTGTCTGATTATTGCAAAAACAAGGTAATACAATCAAAGAATTGAATAATATATAAATTTATAAAAATTCATTTATTGACAAATTATACATAAAATATGCAGAGGAAACGGCGAGTAAATTCTATAATAAGCCGAGTCCTCTGCTTTTTATTTGACTTTTAATGATAATTTATAAAATCTTGAAAAGCCTATAATTAGGCACTGCTAACTGCTTTTTAGTTAGCCTAGGCTGACCCTGAAAATTTGTTTTTTGATATAATTCTAAATAATAATAATTTTACAAAGAAATACAAAATATACAACGAAGATTTATATTAAACAAATTCGGAAGGGAGTAAGAAATGGAAAAATTGACACGCTGGATTAAAGAAAATACAGATTTAACCCTAACAATAATTTGTGGTTTTTTTATTATCTTAGGATATATTGTTAGTCAAAATAATTTAATCTTGTCGAATGTATTTTTCACGCTAGCTATTGTTATTGGGGGCATCGATTCGGTAAAAGATGGAATTCATGAAATTCGTGTCAATAATAAATTAGATGCAAATATTTTGATGATGATTGCTGCAATTGGTGCAAGTATAATTGGTCATTTTTCAGAAGGTGCAATTTTAATTTTTATTTTTTCACTTTCACATTCGCTGGAACATTATACGGAAAATAAAAGCCGCGATGCAATTTCTGAATTAATGAAAATAATGCCGGATACAGCCAGAAAATATCAAGAAGATGGTAGTATCATCGAAGTAAATACAAAAGATTTAAAAATAGGAGATCGAATTCAAGTACCAAAAGGTGAATTAATTCCAATAGACGGTGATTTGTTATCCCAGCAAGCTTATGTTAATGAAGCTTCAATTACTGGTGAATCAATGCCGGTAAGAAAAGAATATGGTGATCGCTGTGTTGGTGGTACTTTAAATGAAAATGAAAGTTTTGATTTAGAAGTTGCAGTTGCCGATACAGATACTTTGATGTCAAAAATTGTAGCGATGGTTGATGAAGCTCAAAATAAGCCATCAAATCGCGAATCTATGATCAGTAGAATCGAAGGTGTTTTTGTCAAAAGTGTTTTGATATTAGTACCAATTTTTATTTTAGTAGCACCATTTATCTTGAATTGGAGTTGGGAAACTGCATTCTATCGAGGAATGGTAATGTTAACAGTTGCATCTCCATGTGCTTTAGTTGCCAGTGCTTCGCCAGCTAAATTATCAGCAATTAGTCGAGCTGCTAAGGAAGGGATGATTTTACGCGGTGGGAATGTCCTAGACACTAGTGCCGAGATTGACACGGTTGTTTTTGATAAAACAGGTACTTTAACAATTGGAATACCAAGTGTAACAGAAGCCTTTTATTGCAAAGACTGTGATCAAGAACAAATTGATCTGATCAATCGTATTGTTAAGTCTGTTGAATCAACTTCAACGCATCCTATAGCTGCCGCTTTTTTACGCAAGTTAATAGATGTTGAAACATTAGAATTAGATGAAATTAACGATATCACAGGCCAAGGATTTAAAGCTATATATCAAGGTAATGTTTGGAAAATTGGTAATCGCAAATTGGTAGCAGCTGGCACTAATCATCCAGAAATAGATAAAACACAGAAAAAATATATAGACGAGCTGGAAAATTCTGGCTCAACCATTGTTTTTGTTACAGAAAATGATCAATTAAGAGCAATGTTTGGTATTATGGATCCCCTTAAATCAAATACTAAAACTGTCATTGATACACTACATGATCTTGGTATTGAAACTGTAATGTTAACTGGTGATGCCGAAAAGAACTCAAAATATTTAGCAAATAAAATTGGTATTGATCATGTTAGAGCAAATTTAATGCCAGGTGATAAGTCAGAAATTATAAAAGATTTGCAGGATAAAGGGCGCACCGTTTTAATGATTGGTGATGGAGTCAATGATGCCCCGGCTTTAGCAACTGCTGATACCAGTATTGCAATGGGTTCTGGGACAGATGTAGCAATGGAAACCTCCGATGTTATTTTAGTTAAAAATGATTTAAATCGTGTTCCCTATTTGATTAGCCTTGCTAAACAGACATCCAAAATAATTAAGCAGAATATTTTCTTTTCTCTAGCAGTTATTTTTGTCTTGATTATAGTAAATGTGTTGCAAATTATTAACTTACCATTAGGGGTTGTAGCACATGAAGGAAGTACAATACTTGTTATTTTGAATGGTCTGAGAATGTTGACCTATCGCAAAGATTTAAACAAACAATCTGATCAAGAAGAAAGTGATAGCTCAGCCGTGTTAGCTTAACGCTTTATAAAAAAATAAAGAAAATTATCAAAAGAAGAATTAACTAAATTTGATATAATAATGGTTAATTCTTCTTTTGTTTGCGTCTAATATTAGATAACTTGGCTATAAATCTTAACATTATAGAAAAAAGATGAATTCTTAATTTGAATGGATTATACTTCAAGACAATAATTTTGAATGTGAGATATTAATATGAATAAAGATGATAATCAAATAAACAATGAAAGTGATTTGATAGAAAAAGCCAGACAAGCTGCAATCAGATCACGCAATTATTCTGAGGCTGAAGAGCGCCAGGTAATGCAAAGAAAAAGAAATGCCAAAGAACAAAGGCGTAACAATTTGCCTTTAGTTTCACCCAAAGATAATCGAGAGAGTGTAGCAACTCAGAACACAAAAAATAATAAAACCCGTAATAGAGGTAAGCGAAAAAAGAGAAAAGAAAATAAACAAGCAAATCAGTATTCACAAACACAATTAGAGCAAGTCGATTTTTTACCAGAGAAGAGTAAAAATATCTATGGTTATCTCCTTTCGATCGTGATGATTTTACTTAGTATTGTGGTTATTGGTTCTATGTGGATATATAGTGTATTGCCTATTAAGAGTCGAGCAACCATTACTGTAATTTTAATTATTCTCTCTACGATAAGTTATTTTCTAGCTGGCAAAGGTCAATTTTCAAGAAAAATTAGAAGATTTTGGAATAGTTTTGCTACAGTTATTGTGATTGTATTAGTACTCATCGCTTATCTATTATTATCGAGCATTGGCTTTTTGAATTCCCTTTATGCTAAATATGAAAATGTTGAGTTTGAAGTAAGGGTTCTTGCTGAATCATCATATCAAGCTATGAGTGATTTAAACAACGAAACAATTGGTGTTGTTGCTTCAGAAGATCCAGAAAATATTGAAAATGTTTTGTCCGATCTAGTTGAAGAAAACAATCTTAATGTAAATAGAGTAGAGTATGGCAGCTACCCCGATTCAGTAGCGGAACTTTACGCCGGTCATTTAAGTTCACTGCTAGTTAATAAAGCAAATCTAGCTTTGATTAAAGAAGTATATCCAGATTTTGAAACGGTTACCCGTGTCCTAGATACAGCTATTGTAAAGATGGAAATAAAAGATTTAAGAAAAGGTGTTAATACGAGTAAAGAATCTTTTAATGTTTATATTAGTGGTATTGATACCTATGGAGAAATTTCTTCTGTTTCCCGTTCTGATGTTAACATCGTGATGACAGTTGATCCAACTTCTAAAGAAATTTTGCTAACAAATATACCTCGTGATACTTATGTCGAAATAGCAGGAACAAATGGTGGCTATGATAAATTAACACATGCCGGTATTAATGGAATAGAAACGTCAATCAATACGATTTCAAATTTTTTAGGTATAGATGTTAACTATTTTGCCCGAGTAAATTTTACTTCATTAATAGAGTTAGTTGATGTCTTAGGTGGTATCGAATTAGATAATCCAGAAGCATTTCCAACTAGAGATGGCAAACATTATTTTGAGCAAGGACGGATTAGCTTAAATGGTGAGCAAGCTTTGGCCTATTCGCGTGAACGTTATAACTTAGCTGAAGGTGACATTGGCAGAGGTAAAAATCAGATGCGAGTTATCGAGGCAATGATTAGAAAAGCAATTAGTCCAGAAATAATAGGCCATGCAAATGAATTAATCGCAAAATTTGGTGATGTTGCTGAAACCAATATGCCAACGAGGGACATAAGCAATTTGGTTAATGTTGAGTTATCAACCAGTGAACCGTGGAATTTTGAAACACAAACATTAATTGGATATGGCAGAAATGATTTACCTTCCTATAATATGCCTGGTCAGGCACTGTATATGTACGATCCAGATCCCAACAGTGTTAATGAACTAAAGGCTAACATTGAGGCAGTTTTAGATTAGTCTTGAATTGGATAAGCATAGTAACTAGGGCTTGCTGCATGATTCCAAAGGGCTGAAATACAAGTGTTTCAGGTGCATTTATGGTAAAATAGATGCAAAGAAAATAAGCATAGCACATCAAATAGCGTGCATCTGTGAAAGAGAAAAGCCCT
>JAAYRJ010000132.1 GCA_012518845.1 Clostridiaceae bacterium | reverse complement strand
TTACTCAATTTCTTTGCTTGAGTCCGTCGCATGTTTTTGTCTGCTGTTCAATTTTCAAGGTCCGTTTGGCGCACTCCGCTTTTTGAGTGCCTAAGCATAGTACCAAACACTTTTTTCGTTGTCAAACTATTTCTTGAGCTTTTTGCTCTTTTATTTAATTCTTTAACATCTGTGCCGGGCGTTTAATCCGTGTGTATCTCAGCAACATCAAGGTTAAACGATACAAATGATTAATCGAGAAATTCTTAATATTTTGAATAAGTCTTTTGCCGCTAGAGATTGCTTCCACTCAGAGCAGCACCGATGGCAGTTGAAAATTTTGCTTTTTCAGGAAAAAATACATTCACGCTATAAAGTTCTTCAAACTGTCTTAATGTTTTTTTTGCTTGTTCTGCTTGGCCAACAGAACCCACTATAACAATATCGTTAATATTAAATAAGCGTGAAGCTAATACAGCAGAGGTACCAATCGATTGAAAAACTAGATTTAATATTGCCGAAGCCAGATCTTCATTACTTGCATTGTCATTGACATTTCCAAAGTTAGAGGCCGTAGCATCTAAACTTAAACCTGGAACAGACTTTGCTATATCACCAACAAGTAAATCTACCTGAGATAAATCACCGTTTGATGCTAAGTCATCGATTAAATCAAAATCTCGATAATTAATTATCTTACTTGATAAACCAAGTACTGTACCGCCCCCGACACCAGAACCAATGATATGTTCTGTTTTATTTAACGAACTATATATTAAAGAAGTACCGGTACCTACACTAACTACGATTGCCTCCTTTAATCCAGAAATATATAATCCTCCAAGACCAACAGCTTCAAACTCATTGGCAATGATTGTCTCGCAATTTAACAGATTTTTATCAATGTAAGAAGCTCCAACTCCAGTTAAACATATTTTACACACATCTTCTATACTTAGCTTATTAACAATAAGGAATTTACCTAAACCACCATAGGCAGCTGCAATTGGATCATTTGACTTCACGTATACTTCATTTAATAGCTGTTTAGCTTTAAAACCAATTACCTTTGTGGTACTACCACCTATATCTAAACCTACTACTATTTTATTTTCTTGCATGAGTAGTTTCCTTATTATTTTTGTTAAATAAAAAAGACTCCATTTGAGTCTTTCTGCTTATATATTTACTATTTAATTATCTAGCAGACACTGCAGCTCTTCTGACAAATTCTTCCATAGAGTCAGAGTCACTCTGTGCCTCTGCACCAACAGTATTTTTTATCATGGTTGTTCCTGGAGCAACAACAAAAATCAATGCTGAAATTGGCATAACATTGCCTCTTAATGCATGGGCAGCACCGGTAATAAAATCAATAACGCGTTGAGCTATTTTAGGATCGATTTTTTCAATATTGCAAATAACTGTTTTACCAGCGCGTACATTGTCACAAACTTGTTGTGCTGTTTCAATATTAGATGGCTCCATGATTAAAATTTGTTGTTGGTAAGAACTTTTGCTTATATCAACTACACGATTTGATTTACGTTTGCGTTCTTTTGCTGATTCAACAATTGGTTCATCATATTGATAATCATCAATCTCATCCTGTGATGTAAATAAATCTTGGTCATTATCTATTTCATCATAATAATCATCTATTTCATTATAGTCTTCAAAATCATAATCATAGTCATCTGACTTACCGAATAGTTTATCAAAAAATCCTGCCATTTGAGTCCTCCGCTAATTGTAACTCTTGATATTATAAAAATTGTCTCATTATTGAGCAAGTAAAAACTAAAAGTTTAAATGTTTTGTAACATATTAGCAATTACAAATTATAATTGCGCTTACCAAAAATATCTGTGCCAATTCGGATTAAGGTAGTCCCCTCTTCAAGAGCATATACATAGTCTGCGCTCATCCCCATTGACAACTGATTAAAATCTTTTGTTAATTCTTTTTGATATTTTTCAAGAAGCTCTCTTAATTTTGCAAAAATTGCTTGGGATTTATGTACTTCGTCTTTTTCAAAAAAAGGTGCCATTGTCATGAGTCCACGTAACTTAACATTATCAAGTTCTTTTGTAGCCAATATTACATCATCTAATTCTTTGATCAAAAAACCATGTTTTGACTTTTCCTCTGTCACGTTAACCTGGATTAACACTTCACTAATTAGGTCCCTTTGTTTGGAAACAGTATCAATTCTCCTAAGAATCTTAAGATCATGTACAGAATGAATCAAATCAACTATACCCACAATATCTCTAACTTTATTTCTTTGTAATGTTCCAATAAAATGCCATTTAAAATCATATTTTTGCTTTAGGTCATCTGGAAGATTGGCGAATGTTGTTTGCTTCTCTAGTAGTTCTTGCACCCTATTCTCAGCAAATATCTTCTGTCCTAATTCGTTTGCAATAAGAAGATCTTCTAATGGAAAGTTTTTAGTAACACAAACCAATTGTGGCTCTGAATAACCAGGTATTTGATTTTGTTTGATATCTTTCTTGATATTTTCTAAATTTTCTTTTATTTCTTTTCTTCTATCAATATACAATTTTAATCTCTTTCTAAATAATTATTTCGCCTATTTTTAAATATTGAAATTAATCCAAATTGCCAGCGGCAGAATCACCTACCGAAACATCTTTTGGATTAAGTACGATCATCGTAGCAACATTTACTGGTATTTCCGCATCCTCAGATGATTCAATAATAGCATAATCATTATTATGGTTTTTTACTTTGACTTTTGTCTTAGCAATGTATCCACCCTCTTCAACCAAGATCTCTGCTTCTGTATTACCTTTTTCAAAATTAATGAGCGATGAAAGAGGAACCCTTAATCCATTTACCTTATTTAGCTCAACGCTTAAATCTACTATTCTTCTATCTGACAAACGTTCAAGTGAAGTATCACAACGCATCACAATCATTGTGCCTAGTTCAGTTTCTTCAGATCGTATAACCACTCCATTGTCTAACGGAATACCTTCTTTTGATTTTGCATCAACGACAGAAGATACTTGTATCTCTGTACTAAGACCAGCTGGAATAAAAAATGCAAAATATTGTTCTATAGAATTCGTTAAGCAATAAAAAGGTTCGTCTTTGGTAACTTTTTCAACAGGTTCAAGTCTTCCTTGTACAGCTGTATCTAAGTAATGCCTTAAATCTTCAGGTGTAAGATTTGCTAAATTAGCAGGGTTTAATCTCTCCTCCAAACCATCTAGACTACGAATATAGATTCCTGATTGACTACTTGTTACCACATTGCTTTGAGAACCTAATTCCTTTTCAAGTTTTTGATGATAATCCAGCAATTCATCTAAGCGAGAATCATTAAAGTCATAATTTCTAAGTTGCTCGTTTCTTTTGTTAAGGATAGTATTAAGTGTAGATTCATCAGTGGAAATATTTGCTAAATTATTGTTTAAAATTTCTGTATAAATATTACGATAAACTTCTCTTAGTTGATTTTCTGTATCACTATCAATTTGTTTAGCACCAAGATTACCATCCTTATCCATAATTTCATATTGATAGTGTATTATTTCATTTTCAATGTTTTGTAATTCTATCAGCTTCTCGTCTTGTTCTTCTTTGATGATATACGCTAGATTTTCATTTTTTGCTACTTTTGCCCCATCTGCAAAAAGACTGCGCACAGTTCCGGTTTCTGGGGATTGAAAAACGGTTTCATCACGAATTATTAAAGCTTTTACTTGGTATTGATCTGCAAGCTCTTTTTCTTCTAAAAACATAAATTGCGGACTTGGTTTGTAGTGATTCAAGATACGAATGATGAGAAACATCGTGATGACAATAATTGCAAGAGTAATAATTGCAATGAGAAGTCTACGTTGCGTAGTCTTCCTTTTCTGGATATTACGATATCGCTCAACTTCTGTTGCTTTATTAGAACTCATAATCTAAGCCTCTTGCCACAATTTATCTAGTGCTCTCATACAAGCTAAAAAGCCAGATTCAAAGTTTAGGCCACCTTGTAAAAAAGCAGTGTATGGTGGACGCAACGGTCCATCGGCAGATAATTCTATAGAAGAACCTTGAGTAAAGGAACCCGATGCCATTATTATATCACAATCATAGCCAGGCATTGGTGAAGGTATTGGAGCATATTGTGAATCAATAGCTGAAGATTCTTGAACAGATTGACAAAATTTTATTAATTTATTGGAATCTCCAAAATTAATTGTTTGAACAATATCGCCTCTAATATCATCGAACTCAGGTTCTACTTCATAACCTTCTCTTGCAAAAAGCTTTGCAGCAAAAACAGCAATTTTTAACGCAGTTGCAACCATTTGTGGCGCCAAATAAATCCCTTGGGCTATTGATTTTGAAAATCCAAGACTTGGACCAATTTCTGAACCTACCCCGGTAGCAGTCATGTGTTCAGCACATAGTTCAACTAAATGTTCCTTGCCGGCAATATATCCGCCAGACGGAGCAATACCAGCGCCTGGGTTTTTTATTAGTGAACCAGCCATAATGTCAACACCATATTTCAAGGGTTCTGCTCTTTCGACCAACTCTCCATAACAATTATCTAGCATAATAATTGTTTGCGGATTTTTATCTTTAATTATTTGACAAATTTCTGCAATTTTTTTATTTGTTAATGCTGGTCTAATTGAGTATCCACGCGAACGCTGTATATATACTGCTTTGTATTTTGTGTTTTTACTTGAAAAAATACTTTTTAAAGTCTTAATGTCGACTTCGCCCTCCGCAGTTAGATCAAGCTGGTCATATTCAATCAGGAAATCTTTTAAACTAGCATGATCTTCTGTTTGGCTAATACCAATCGTCGGTTTTAAAGTATCATAAACTTCACCAGAAACAATCAAAAATCGGTCATGAGGTCTAAGAATCCCTTTGAGCATCGTCGAAAGTACTTGGGTCCCTGATGAAAATTGGATTCGAACTAATGCTTGTTCCGCTGAAAATACTTCCGCAAAAATATTTTCTACAGCTTCACGTCCTGTATCGGAATAGCCATAGCCAGAGAATATTTGAAAATCGGCTGAACTTATCTGAGCATTATTAAATGCCTTATTAATACGCAATTGATTATATTCACGTATTTTGTCGATTTTCTCAAATGAATTTTTGCATTCATTTAATGCGACTTTTGAGGTTTCGTAAGCAGCTTGTGATACATTAAATGAACGATAAATCTCATAACTCAAGTTAGTTCCTCCAATCCGATAAAATAAAAACCTGCATCACCTGCTTGAGATGATACAGGTCTTGGTGCAACCAGAGGGAATCGAACCCTCACGGTCTCCCACACGCCCCTCAAGCGTGCGCGTCTGCCAGTTCCGCCATGGTTGCATAAAAATTTACCGATTCATTATATTAGTCTTACCTAAACTTTGTCAAATTTTTGAAGCTTTGATCAAAACATACCCGAATTGGCATTAGATGCCAATTCGGATTTTAATGAAATGTTCTATAGAAACTTGTTTATGTTCTTATACTTCATCCAAAATTGTTTGATAAAGATCAAGATACTCATTCGCAGATTTTTCCCATGAGAAATCGCCACTCATCGCTTGACGAATTAGCTGTTCCCATGCTTCAGGATTGTTGCGATAAACATCTAATGCATTTTTGATCGCAAATAAGAACTCATGTGCATTAATATTGCTAAATGAAAAACCTGTACCAGAACCATCATATTGATTGTATGGGATAACAGTATCTTTCAAACCACCAGTTTCACGAACAACCGGTAGTGTACCATAACGCATTGCAATCATCTGTCC
>JAAYRJ010000131.1 GCA_012518845.1 Clostridiaceae bacterium | reverse complement strand
TTTTATGAAAAACTTGGCTTTAAACAAAGTTCAGATGAATTTGATATTGATGGTATCCCACACATCGAAATGAAACTAACAAATTAATGAGGTATGATGCAAGAAGACGCGATTTTGAATTGAACCAGAATCACTGTCCAAGAAAGAATACCCAGAATCCTCAAGATTATAGAAAATGGCTAAATGTAATCAATTGGCACGGCTACTATGTCTTCACTTAACCAGGTTAATTTTTTATATTGACATAGAATAATACCTGGCATTAGATTGGCATTTGGTATTTTTTTTAAAACAGAAAAATTTGTCCCCATTCGCTTAGATGGATTTGCAGTCATTTTAATTTCAACAGGATATAAATCATGGCCATGCTCAATAATTAAATCAATTTCTTTTCCATCTTTATCACGATAAAAATAAAGTGGCGGGTTTCCCTGACCTGTATTTAGAAAACTTTTGATTATTTCACTAATAACAAAGGTTTCAAACACACTTCCGGCAACAGCACCATTTTTCAATGTTTCCGGTGTAAGCCAACGTGTAAGATAAGCAAGTAATCCTGTGTCCAAAAAATATACTTTAGGAGTTTTAATGGCTCTTTTTAAATAATTATTTGAGTATGGATAGAGCAAATAAATAACAGCTGAAGTTTCTAAAATAGAAGTCCATCGTTTGATTGTTTCAGCCGATGTACCAAGATCTTTTGCTATTGCCTGATAATTTAATAATGAACCAGACCTCGCTGCTAAGGCAATCATAAAATCCATAAAAAGTTTTTCGTCAGCGATTTGTGTTAATTGCCGGATGTCACGCTCAATATATGTTTGAATATAGGAGCGATAATAAAGATCCCAATCCATTTCCTTTTCTTTAACTAATTTTGGCATTGAACCTCGATGTATGTGATACCATAAATCAGAATATTCATGAATTGTCTTACTCCGTTTAGAGAAATATGACTGACTAGGAATAAAGGCATCAAGAAAATTCACACCAAAAATTTCTCTTAAAGATAATCCCTGTAAAGGAAGAATAGCTATTCTTCCTGCTAAAGTTTCTGAAACATTTTGCATCAAATGAAAAGATTGCGAACCTGTAAGATAATACAAGCCTGCTTTATTAAACTCATCAACAATGTGCTTGATAGTTTGAAATGCCTCAGGAACATATTGAATTTCATCTAAAATTAAAGGACCTGGATTGTTTTTAAAGAATAGCAAAGGGTCTCCAGAAAGGATGCGACGTTGAAGTATGTCATCCATACTTATATATTGATGAGTGTCTTCAACAAGATGTCTAAGCATAGTCGTCTTACCTACTTGCCTAGGGCCCGTAACTAAAATCACAGGATAATATTTACTAGTATCTAAAATGATTTTTTCAATAGCTCTTGCAATATACATTCTATTTCTCCGATATATATTTCATTTGCACTTTTCACTTCTCCGTCTAATCCAACACACAATCTTATTTTAGCCGAGAAATAAAAATAACTCAAATCTGGTCCATTTAAGAAAAAACAGTCGCTATAAAACTTCATGTTGACGAACCTGCTAACATTGCCTAGCTCATGCTGAAGCAATTGGCTTTGACGAAAGAGACTAGGAGCTAATTAAAAATAGTAACCTTCATAAATACTAAAGCAATGTGGCTAGAACCTTGCGAAATTCATCACGCATAGCTGGTCTTCTATATTTATCCATTAATCAAATGATAAGATTTTCTCTCTAATGCTTCTTCCAAAAAAAGATCTCTAAAAATTTTCTGATCAGAGTTATCATATAAAAATTGCCAAGCTAAATCCTTATCAATATTTTGTATTTTCTCATGGGCTAAGCTTAACAGCCCCTTTGAATCATAATCGAAGAAAAAGGCATCCAGCTCAGGCCGATAATAAAAACCTGCACTCTTGTTAACTAATGGAATCAAGTCTGATAAATTACTCTCATTCACTTCGCAGTGCTCAAAAAGATAGTGAAGAATAAATCGCTCAATCCTTCTCGAATAGGTATCTGTTTTTAACAATTCAAGAAAATCTACAGCTACTTCTTGATTGCAAGGAAGTTGATAGAGAAAAAATCTACATACATCCAGAAGTGCTTTTTGCATTTCCTCTTCCTGTCCAAAATCAAAAATAATGGGAAGGTCAAAACTGTCTATTTCTCCATACACATTGAGTAAGTATTTGAGGACCTCAAGATATTGAACAAAATTGTCGTCTTGTAACAGCTGAGTCATAACAGGCTTAAGTTTCTTCTGCAAACATTCAGCTCGATCAAAATGATATGAGCTAATCGTTTCATAGGGCTCATATTCCCAAGTATAATTGTTTCTGGAATAAAGTTCTTCTTCAACTTCTCTCTCACGAGGTGCACTCTTGACCCATAAGTTAATAAAATGTTCAATTTCTGTAATAAAATCATCTAAAGAGAAATTGTCCGCTAATAAGAAAAGCACTTGATAATCAAGCAAACCTTTTTTGATTTGCTCAAGGAGTAATTTTTCCAAATCAGTGCGGGGAATTTTAGCGATTATTTGCGGTATTTGAGATATCTGTTCAATATTAGTCATTACTTCTTCCCCTTCTTCACTTTCTTTGCTTTCTGAAATTAAATCACGAACTTCTAAATAATACCTGAGAGCAGCCATATGTTTACAGTAATTCCCCTCCTTGGCATATGGACATGTACAAGTAAAAACACCCAAATCTATGGGCAAAGCAATCGTTACCTCATACTCAGAATTACCCAAGACACGGGCTTTGTAAATCTTGTCGCCATAAATTAAATCAAAGACATTAGCATTCTCATAAATTTGCTGTCCTCTTTGTAAAATAATACCTCGAAATAAATTACGCCAATTCATTATTACTACCCTACTTTCTTAACTTATAGTATCATAGTCATAAGGTAAGTAGCTCGATCTAACATACTCAATATAAGATTAACAGAGGTTTTATGGAAAAAAATATTTTCAAAGAATCCGATTGGAAACTTTACAGGAAGAAAATGCCTCGTTGGCAAGAAGCTTACATGGAACAACTAATCGGCGAATATGCCAAGCTACTTGTTAGTAGTAAGCCAGCATCAGAGAAATTTTGGACACTAAATGAAAGAATGTGTAAAGATCTAAAACATATTGGTGTGCAAGTAAGAATGAGTCGTTCGACTATGATCAATAATTTAATCGTTCTATTAGCTGATGGGCTTATTAGTTTTGAAAATATCAAAGATTTTAGCCCAGCATTACAAGAACATCTCAAACTGACCTTAGAATATCTAGGTCATTAGCAGGGAAATCTAGTCCCTTAGTGGGCTTCAAAAGAAAAATCATTATAGGAGGAAATAAACATGGCATCACAACCTATTTATCAATTTTATGCTGTGCTTAGAGGCTATAAACCAAAAATCTGGCGTCGCTTTCAAGTGATGCAAAATATAACTCTTGCAAGATTAGCCTATATTTTAATGACTTTATTTGAAATGAAAGCCAGTCATTTGTTCCTAATAGATGTCCCATATCGCAAAAATGCAAGGCTCAGCTATCCCGAAGCTGAAGAAGATTTCTATCAAATGTTTTCTGAACATAAATACTTTACCATCCTTTATGATTTCCTTGATGACTTTGGACAAGAATATTTGGATGCCAGTGCTTATAAGTTATATAAAATGCTGGCTAATGAAAAGGAAGAACTTAATTTTGAGTATGATTTTGGAGACGGCTGGGAAGTTTACTTAAAAGTAGAAATAATATTTGATGACAAAAATCTGCCAGGTAAAGAATTGCCAAGAGTTATTGATGGTCAAGGATTTGGTATCGTTGAAGATTGCGGTGGAATTTCCGGCCTAACATCCTTACGCAAGGCTTTTAAGAAAAAATCAGGTCAAGTCTATAAAGAGCTTTCAGAATGGTTAGGTATTGAGGATTTAGATTTAGATGCCTTTGATATGGACGATATGAACTTCCGATTAAAGAAGATACCCAGGATTTATTGTGACGTTTACGAAAAAATGCTTTATCCTACTGAACGTTCCCTCAAAATCCTCTCAAGACAGTATGAAGGAGCTGGCCAAGGACTTCCCTAAAACAAATACTAATAATTCAGGTTGTAAAAGGTCCCCTTTTACCCCAAATAGTATTGTTCC
>JAAYRJ010000130.1 GCA_012518845.1 Clostridiaceae bacterium | reverse complement strand
TAGCGTTGAAGAAAGATAATTTTGTCTTCGTCAGGTAAGTTATTAAGAAAATCACTCAAAATACTTATTAATTCTCTATAAATTATCTGATCCTCTAAATTATAATCACTAGAGATGACTTCTGCTAGCTCGTCTAATATTAAAGGAATTTGACCTTCACCTCTTTTCTTTGCATTCATTTTTCGAAAATAGTCTAAAGAAAGATTTCTTGTGATCTTTGCAAGAAATAATCTAAAAATATTTGGTTTTTGAGGTGGAATGGTATTCCAAGTCTTTAACCAAGTATCATTAACACATTCCTCTGCACATTGAAAATCACCAAGAATATTATTACTAATGCTAAAACAATACGATCTATATTTTAAATCAGTTTGTTTGATAGCATCCTCATCTCTATCAAAATACAACTTAATTATTTCCTTATCACCCATCAAAGAATTCACCTCCCTTACTCTATAAGACGTAAAATAGCGAGAGATATTACATAAAAGTATTAAATTCTATTATATATTGAATAAATAGTAGAAATACAATTTAATGTACACAAATAAAACTACGTTTTCTTATGTTGTTTCTCTAGTAGAAGGCTTAAAACCAATGTTCATCGTTACTATCTGCTGTTGTCACAATTATGACACGAGACTCAAGTGTAAAATCTTAAAAACATTTAAAACATAAAAAGGACTGTTCAAAACTTCATTAGTTTTGAGACAGTCCCTTATTCGTCTTCCTCGCCAAAGCCACCTCGAATAGTTTTATGTATTATTTTTATGGTGTCACTAAAGCTTTATCAATTACTGTAAACATTATTTCATCAAGTTGTAAGACAACTTCTTCTTTTGCTTCTAATGGCACATAGCTACCGATATATATACGGTTGTTGCCACCACGCAATTCGGCATAATATCCCCCATCTTCCGCCTTAACCTTTTCGTAAGAATCGTCAGGTATTTTTGCCCAGAAAGTTTCATGATTTTCATTGAGTCTAATATCAAAAGGTGCAATTACAGGCATTGTGAAACGTGAGTTGTAAGGATAATACACATCTGTTGTATCATCAAATGACAGGGTCTTTAAATTTATAATATCGAAACTTTCGTTAGGAATGACATTAACTCCTATGACTTTGCTTTCAGCTAAAATCACAGGTTCAGCAGCAGGATTATAGAGACGTAAACTCATATTCAAAGTACCAAATCCCATCGGCATAACTCTAATGGTCAGTTCTTCATAAGGCTGGATTTCTGCTGTTGTGAAATCTATATCAGTCTCTTCTTGTCCTACAATGTGAATCAGATTTAACCCATCAAAAACATCTTGACAACGCATGCCCATAGTCAAGTGAAAACCGCCAATATTAAGATAAGTATTATCGTCTATGGTAGTTGAAAAATCATTGATTGTTGAGCGATTATTGATTTCTGTTACAAAAACAGGTGTTAAGTCAATATACATGCTGAATTCGCTGATTTTTCCCATAATAATCGAAACGATTAAACTTTTATCTCCTTCTCTATAGATATGTTTTTCATCCATAAGCGATTGAACAATTTCATCAGGCTCACCCCAAACTTCCTGAGCTTCAGCTACTTCAGTCAATGGTACAATTCCACCAGGCAGAACATAACTGATACTTGTATCCATTTTAAAATCTACACCTAACCCCATATCTAAAGGTTCACCGGGAAAGATCTCAGAAGATATCGAAACAGATTCAATAATACAATCTTCAATATTGCTAATCGTGTTGTTCATATTCATCACTTCTAAATTGATATTGTGTGCATAGGTAGCACTATCTACAGGATAGCCTGCAATATCAATACCTACAGGTATAGTTTCACCTGGTAGGATTTCAGTAATATTGTCGTAAGTGATACGTTGTTTGCCCGGCAATACATCAGAAAGTTTTTTACCTAATAGGTCATATGTTTCACCTAGATAGCCAAACTGAAAATCACGCCAATTATCTGACATTCCTTCCGGAATCTTTTTGGAGACACCTACACTTGAATAACCTGCCTCTTCAAGCTTTCTCTCAAAATCATCAAAGATATCGTCACCATCGAGTGGGTCTTCTCCATCAAATGGATCTTCTACATCAAAAGGATCTTCTCTGTCCAATGGATCAGAGGTAGTTTCAGTTGTAGTACCTGTTAAGGATTCACGTAGTTCACCAATCATCTGACAAGACGAAATCGTCAATGCAGTAAGTAGAATCATTGCAATAAATACTATTTTTGTTTTATTTTTCACACTTTTACTTCCAATCTTCCAATTTTGTTTGATCTTCCTGTCGGAATGCTACAATTATATTACGGATATTAAAGTGTTTCATTAAATCTATATAAAATAAATAGCAAATTAATTCCAAACTTAAATTTAACTTGTCAGTCTTGATTTAACTGTAAGATAGTCTAATATTAATTAAAATTTTGGAACAATATCATCTTTATTACAATCATTTTCTTAATAGAATCATCAATTCGCTTGAATGAATTTCTTCCTTGCTCAATCTTTTCTTGGTTGGGCAAAGATAAAGCAGATTGAATATAATACTTGAGGTTTTCTCCGATTTAAATCGACTGGCTAATTTAAAAGAATTTGTTAATGAACCAATAGAAGAAGTTACAAAATCTAACAAAACTTCTAGCACTTCACTATTGTTTTGTACCTTGTTTCTTTCAAAAATGTCTTTAATATAGGTTTCATCAAAAAGATTTTTTAAATAAGTACTTTTTTCTTCAAAGCTTTCAAATTGAATTTAACTTTTTATTTTAATTTCTTCTGCCAGTTTGCATTTCAGATCTATTTTTTAATCATCTTTAGTTAACAGGGACTTTTATTAACCTCTTCGCCTTGCTTTGGGAAAGTATAGCGCCGCTTCCCCTTACTTAAGCCAGCTTCGATCGCTTCAGTAGGGCAATCGGCTATGCAGGCCATGCAAAAAGTACAATTTTTCCCCCATACAGGTTTGCCCTCCACCATGCTTATATTATTAAGGGGGCAGATTTCTATACATCGCTCGCAAGAAACACAGGAATCATCTACTGTAAACCTCCGACCCGACACTATAAAGGTATAAAAAAGCGAATTGACTACGCCGCTCATCGCCTTGTCCACAAGACCTGCTTGTTGGGGAGAAAAACTCTGGCCAGTAGAAATCTCCTCAGCTACTTGTCCTATCCTTCGCGTGGCCTGCCTGATGATACGATC
>JAAYRJ010000129.1 GCA_012518845.1 Clostridiaceae bacterium | reverse complement strand
CCACTCAGATTAAGATCCAAAACGATTGTATCTGCCTCTAGATTTTTAGCAGTTTTCGCAATTTCTAATAACTTACCTGAACCTGCAGCATAGGTAGGATTAAATTTTTTTCTAAATTGAATTGACTCGCCAACCACTTCTAAACCTGTGGTTTCTGACAGTTCTATTAATTCTTTTAAAGAATTTTCTGCAATTTCTTTGTTAGAATATTGTGAATTAATATAGACCCCTAACACGATTGCTCGATTTTCTTTGAGATCCAAATTAAATAACTCCTTGTTCTTTTATAGTTTTTTCAATAATTTTTTCAAATTCATTATATTCGTCTATTTCCTCAAAAAAGAGATCTGCTTTGAACGCATTTTTACCAAAAACTTCTTGATATGCTAAGTGGATAGCGACAATCATTTGATTACGCCAAAAAGAGTCAGACATTAACAATAAAGAACGAACTACTTGATTATATACCTCGTTACCTGCTTTGTTTGCAACTTCATCCTCTTTCATTTTCATGAGACCAAAGAGCTTTGAGGCATAATTACTATCTTCTGCACAAGCTTGTTGATAGACAGTAGCAGAATCCTTAATTTCATTGAAGATAGCTTTTTTGGCAATTTTGGAATTTTCAGAAAGCAAAGCATGAAGATCAGGCTGTCTATAAAAATCATTTAATTCTTTTTCTATCTTTCTGATATTGCGGGCGGAATTACTTTGGGCTACTGCAATTTTTAGATTTAACCATTGGGCAACGAACATATCACCCTTTCGCTTTTTCTTACGATCTATATATTGATATCTAATTGCCTTAATTTTATTTTGATAACTATCTTGCATGTTGATTCTCCTGTCTTTTTATTTTACCTGTTATTTGCCAGATTTTTTTCTGTATATCTCTTGTTTCTTTAAAATTGATTGAAATACCAGCAATATAAAAAACAACAATTGCAACCAAAGCTTTAACTAGATAAAGCAAAATTTGAACAAGCTTATTGTATGAATATATTGGGATAGTATTGATTGCCGCAAGAACCAATCCACTAACCACCATACAGTAAGTTAACTTTAGCAAAAATGGTAAAATACGGTACGGTTTGGCTTTAGGGTTATGTACATTATACAGAAAATAAACAATGGTGGCACTTATTAAACTATAAGACGCATGGGCCATAGCAATGCCGTTGATTCCAAAGTCAAAGATTTGTGTGAAAACTACACAAAATATGGGATTTAGGATCAAAGTTACAATTCCATTAAAAAGAACTATTCTGGTTACTCTTCTAGCATAAAACGCTTGATTTGTCATGTAAATAATCGTTTGGAACATTAAGCTAAAACAAAACCACTGAAGAATATTTCCAACAATCGCAACGTCATTATCTGTATACGAAGTAGGATCCCATTGAAAAATTAGTTGAATTGTTTCAAAGTTCATAGTAAAGAAAATTGTAGCAATGGGTGCTATTAAAAAAAGTGCTCTCCTTAAACTTGAAGTATATAAAGATCTAACTTTTTTAAAATTCCTAGTTGAATAAAATGCTGTCAAATTTGGTAGCATCACTGTTCCAACGGCTACAGCTATGATTCCATACGGTAGCATAAATGCTTGTTCGGCATGACGGATTGCAGTTGACGCACCTACAAATTGGTTTGTAAAAGCGTTCATTACTAAGGAGTTAACATGCAATACAGAACTTGAGAGCAATGTAGGGATTGCTAATTTCAATAAGCGTTTAAAGCCTGGATTTTTGTAATCAAAATTAAATCTAAACCTACTTATTTCCCGTCTTGAAAGAACCAACTGGAAAACAAAATAAATGAAAGCTGCCCCTACAACACCCCAGGCAACATTTCTTAATCCTTGAAAACTTTGTTCACCCAAAAAGATCAATACAAGCATATAAATAATGTTGTAGATCATTACACCAAAGGCTGCCAAACCAAATCGTTTGTAAGCTGTTAAAACTCCTTGTGTAAGTGAGATCAGGGTCATAAATATAGATTGGATTAACAAAATTCGTGAAATGGGTATGGCCGCTTCTATAATTTCTGGTGCTTTAGCTGGATTTGCTGCAGGTAATAGCCATGGCATTATAATAGCAACAATTAATAAGACAACCAGCATAACTACCATCGAAACACTTACAAAAATGTTTACTGAATTCCACGCTTCTTTTTCCCTGTTTTGTTCAATACCACTTGAAAGGGTTGGTGTAATTGCAGCAGAAACTGATCCACCCATTAGCAATGCATATAACAAATCCGGAATATAAAAAGCAACATAATAAGGATCAGAGAACATCCCAAATCCTAATTTTGGTACAACTAAAACCTCACGCAAAAAACCAGTGACCTTTGCTAAAAAGAAACCGATCATGGAGATTACGGTTGCTCTGGCTATTTCACTTGAAGTATTTGCTTTAATATTATGTCTTCTTTTATTTTTTTTTACTTCGCTCACAGATTGATTATTTTGTCTCTCATCTTTATTTTCAAAGGGGAATTGCAAAATTCTCTCCTCCTATAATTCAAATTAATATATAATTTTAGCATATTCTTAAATAATATCCGATGAATCTACAAGCTTTGTTTTAATTCTCTATTAAAATCAGTAATTTTAGTTAATAAAGCAACAAACAACACAGAAACTGTAAAATTCATAATAAAGATTTTCTAATTTCAAATGGAAAAAGTTGAGAAATATTAAAGAAGAAATACTAACTTTACTATTCTTGATTATCGATTGAATCTATCAATAATGTGATTTCATAAACATCTGATCCACGCAAAAAAACAATATCTATTTGACCTTCTGATTTTTTCTTTATCAAAGATGTTTGAACATCGACTAGGGAATTTAGCTCAATATCATTAATCGATAAAATGTGATCACCCGAAATTAAACCTGCCTGGTCGGCTGGCCCTCCTTCAACAATTTTATTAATTGAAACTCCAGGTCTTCGTTCAAGATTATATGAAATTTGAAATCCAAATGGTTCACCAATCTTCTCTACCACAATAACTGAATAATCGTTAGTTGGTTCATGATTACTTGGGTTTACTTGTTCTGAAAAAACATCTTTGCCTGAATTTGAATAAGTATTTATAAAGTAGCCTGTAAAGAGCAAAAGCAACACAATACCTAAAATCAATAAGATAACTAAGACAAGAATTAATACCCATTCTTTTTTGCGATTATCTAATCTATTTTTGACAGCATCAACTTGCTCAATACAATAATTACCATCCTGGCTAATCGTTTGGTATGTTTTAAATTCACTGGAAGCCATTGAGTCTTTATCCGACTCCCGCTTAGATGAAATAAAGTGATACTCTTGATCCATAATTATTACCCATAAAATTAATGTATCAAGCGTATATTCCTTATATGTTAAGGTAAAAAAGAGATTTTAAACAATTGCCAAAAAATTATGACTGAATTGTGAAATTATGTTTTTGATCCAAGCTCAGAAAATTTTCTTCTATAAAGAATGTAGTCTAGTAATCGTTGTAATTGACGAAAAACAATTAAATAAATTAACGGTAGACAAATACAAGCTATGATTATTAGAAGACCAAGGATCCCCCCAATAATTATACCAAAAGCTACTGAAGCAATCGCACTAGCAAGGCTACCTAGAAATTTAAAAACATCACTACTTATAATTAATAAACTATCAAAAAAATCTAAAAGATAGGTTGGCATTTCGGCAAAGTCTATTTGAATATTTTGGGTTAGAACTTGAATAAATCCTATAAACAAAAAAAGATATTGAAAGAAATATAAAAAAAGAATTATCACTCGTAGAATAATATTGAAACGAAAATAATTCATTGCAAAAAAAGGTAATCCTATTAGTAAAACAATTCCTATCGCAAAATTAATATAAACAGGAAGTTCAAAAATGAAAGAAACCTTTTCTGGAGCAATAATTTCGGCAATAAATAAAGCAAAAACAAATATAGCAATACCGATAAATAAAGTTGGATGCTTTCTATCGTTGTAGTCAGAATCCGTCCAATATTTACCTAGAAAAAATCCTTCCCAATATTCCATAACTTACTCCACAACAGTTTTTCTTTACAATATCCATATAATAACAAAATAATAATTATTAAGCACAATACTATATGTGCAATAACAATATTATTTTCTATTATAACTCGAATTCACGTTGAGCTACTTTTTCTATTTCTGTAACCAAATTTTTCCATAAATCAGAGTCTAGATCATGACCTTGTAATTCTATGACTTGATCTTTCTCACCAATTTGAACTAACCAAACAAAAGGTACAGGCTCATCAATTTCTGTTACACTTTTATCTCTGTATTCAATGACAAAGCTCTCAATGGCATTGTACAATGGTTGCATTTGAGATTTTGGCAAACCACGTACAAAATTATTGTACCAATGATTACTATCTTTCCAAGATAGTATATTGCTTGTAAAATCAATTTTGATATTGATAAAACCTTTACGATATCCAGATAATTCACAACTTGCCCAATCAAATGATAATTCTTTTTCAGACATTTTTTTCCTTATCTAAATTAAGCCAGGGAACTCTTGCTGGCGTAATGCTTCGTATAAAATAATTGAAACAGAGTTAGCCAAATTTAATGACCGTTTATTCTCTGACATAGGTATTCTAATACATTGATCAGGATGGGTAAACAACAAATCTTCGGGTAAACCTTTATCCTCTTTGCCAAAGAAAAAGACAGAATTATTTGGAAATTGTATATCTGTATATTTTTGTTTGGATTTTGTAGTTACGAAAAAAATCGGGCAATCATTAAAAGCCCTCAAGCAATGATCTAAGTCTGGCCAAATTTCCAAATCAGTATCAAACCAGTAATCTAAGCCTGCTCTTTTTATAGCTTTATCTGTGATTGAGAAACCAAGAGGTTCTACTAAATGCAATTTTGAATTTGTTGCTACGCATGTCCTAGCAATATTTCCAGTATTGGGCGGGATAACAGGCTCTACTAATACAATTTGATTCATTTCTCTTTACGCTTTCATTGATCAGAAATATAATTTAGCTCTTTTTTAGCTTTTCTACAAATTTTTCAATCTTTTTTAGCCGATAATTTATTCCGGATTTGCCTAGGGGTGGCTCTGCTTGTTCACCTAAATCTTTAAGCGAATATGTAGGATATTCGAGGCGTAAATTAGCAATTTTTTGTAAATCATGAGGTAACTCAGACCATTTATCATTTTCTTTTAACCAATTAATATTGTTAATTTGTCTTGTTACCGAATTTGCAATTCTTTGGGCGTTTGCATTATCACAATTTACAATACGATTGACATGATTTCGCATTTCCTTTTTTACTCTGATCTGTTCAAATTCTAAAAGCAATTTATCTGCTGCAATATAGCGTAAAAAATCACTTATCTTGTCACTTTCTTTAATATAAAGAATCTCAGATCCTTGGT
The DNA here is from genome assembly GCA_012518845.1 of Clostridiaceae bacterium. GTDB lineage: Bacteria > Bacillota > Clostridia > Saccharofermentanales > DTU023 > UBA5436. The sequence continues at coordinate 3,348 of JAAYRJ010000129.1, read as the reverse complement.
GCAAAACTCGGCCTGGCTCTAAACCAATTTCTGCTAAAAACAAGCCATACCAGAGAGACGTTGAACGCTTAGGTATAGCAAATTCCAAATTATAATGCTCATTTGGATCTGACAAGCTCCCACAACCTAAAAACAAGCCAGATAAAATCCATCTTACTGTGGAAAAATATTCGTCAGGATTAAGTTTTTCAGAAATATTAGCTGGATTATGGAGAAAAAACTGTTCTAAATCCAAATTTAGTCGCTCTACTAAATGTTTGTCTTTTATTGTAGCAACATACATTTCTTTATGCCGAATTATCGGTATTTCTACATTGTATTTTCTCTCAATTGTTGCTTCAAGAAAATTTATTAGTTTTTCGGAATAAGTAGCATAACGCAACTGATCTTGCTGTTTTTTCAATCCTACACTTGCAAACGATAAAAAGAAAAGATGCTGATAAGAGTCATCTTCTAGAAATTTTTCTAAAATATATTCCTTTAGTTGAGCTGAAACAGTTTTTGCAACTGCTTTCGTTTCAGATTGAGTATCTTGCTTCATCAAATCCCTCCCACTGGATCCCGTTTGATGTCGCGATGTTCAGAAAATACTCGATAACCCATACTCCTAAGAATCATGGATAATTCTTGAGATATAGCAACTGCACGATGACGACCACCGGTACAGCCTATGGAGATCATTAATCTTACTTTTCCTTCATTTTGATAAAGTGGCAGTGAAAACTCAAAAAATTCGCGGTAAATGTCTAAAAATTTGTGTACCTGATCAAATTGCATTATGTAATCTTTGACAGGTTCATCTAAACCAGAAAGTGGTCTTAGCTCTTCATCATAAAAAGGATTCGGTAAGAAGCGCACATCTATAACCAAGTCTGAGTCTAAAGGCAAACCATATTTGAATCCAAATGATTGTATATAAATAGTCATTATTTGATCATAATCATCAGTGGCTAAAGTATTATATAGGTGGTCTTTTAGATCACTTAGCGACATTTCGGTCGTATCTATTACAAAATCAGACATCTCCCTCAAATCATGAAGTCTTTCCCGCTCCTCTGTAATGGCATCTACTAAGTTTCTGTCTTTTGCTAGAGGATGATTTCGCCTACTTTGTTTATATCTAGAGACTAAAGTACGATTTGAAGCTTCCATGAAAATAATTTTTGCATGTGTGTCTGGCGATAAACTATTTTTTATATTTTCGGTTAAGTTGCCAAATTGAATTAAACTACGTATATCTATACCTATAGCAATCTTTTGTGTGCGGGATGTTTGGATAAATTCATCCTCTTCTAAATCAGTTTTATGAAAAGCCTGCAATAAGCCAGATAGCAAATCTGGTGGTAAATTATCTATACAAAAAAAATCAAGATCTTCTAGGGCACGCATGGCAGAACTTTTACCTGCGCCAGACATGCCAGTAATAATTACAATTTCCACGCTATTTCCTCTTCAGTCCAATCACCCAACCACTTTACCTCGGGTTCTAAATCAATATCAAATTGTTTTTTGACTTCTTCTTTAACATGTTTAAATACAGCGTTTATCTCAGATGCTGTGGCATTGCCGTGATTTACAATAAAACCTGCATGTTTTTCTGAAACCCCAGCATTTTGTGAGCGGTAGCCCTTAAGACCAGCATCCGAAATTAATTTTCCTGCAAAATAACCAGTTGGTCTTTTAAAAGCGCTACCACCACTATGTTTTTCTAAAGGCTGACTATTTCGACGCTGTACTTGAAAATCTGCTATTTTATCGTAAATGTCAAATCTATTACCATCTTCTAGTTGTAGTTCCGCTGATAAGATAATATTATTTCCAGTACTATAAATACTTTTCCGATAAGCAAATTGATGTTCTTCTTTATGTAGTTTTTTTATTTCATTATTTTTATTCATATAAATAGAATTTTGCACGATGTTTTTCATTTCACTATCATATGAACTTGCATTCATTAGGATAGCACCACCAAGGCTCCCTGGAATACCGCTAGCAAATTCTAAACCCGTTAAACTGTTTTTTGCTGCTAAAGCGGCTAAACTTGCTAAAGAGACCCCGGCATTAGCAATAATTTTGTTGCCTTTAACTTCGACTCTATTAAAATTACTATGCATATATATGGTCAGACCACGAATACCTTTATCAGAAATTAGGACATTTGAACCTCTTCCCAAAATCTGAACTGGAATATCATTATGTTGACAAATATCTAAAGCTAATTGAATTTCTTCAAGATCTGAAGGTAATAGCAATACATCAGCATTACCACCTACACGAAAAGTAGTAAATTTTTTTAATGAATGATCAAAAAAAAGTTTTTTGTCAGAAAAAGAAGAAAATAGTGTCTGATAATCTAGCGCCTGCATAATAACCTCATACATTTCTAATACTTTTTAAGATGATTGATCTGAACCAAATTATTAATTTTGAAAAACTCTTTCAGTAAGTGCTAAAGCGGCATTATAACCCATGCTCTTTTGACGGAAATTTATTGCTGCGACTTCAACAATTACAGCTAAATTTCTGCCTGGTCTAACCGGAATAGTTAATGATGGTATGTCGATATCTAAGATATTGGTCGTCTCTTCAATCAGACCCATCCGATCATACGCTTTATTGTCATCCCATAATTCAAGATTTATTACAAATTGAATATTTTCTTGCATTTTGATTGAGGACACACCATATAATTCCTTAACATCGAGAATACCAATACCGCGAATTTCAATTAAATGTTGAATAATTTCAGGTGCTCGTCCAAGTAAGGTTGTATCAGAAACTTTGCGAATTTCTACTAAGTCATCAGCTATCAAACGATGCCCTCGTTTTACTAATTCTAAAGCGGTTTCAGATTTACCTACTCCACTGTCACCAATCATCAGAATACCTTCGCCATAGACTTCAACAAATACACCATGAATTGAAATTCTTTCAGCTAGCTCTACGTTAAGATATTTAGAGACAGAAGTAGAAAATGATGCAGTTCCTTCGTCTGTTCCTAAAATTGGTGTTTTATATTTTTCGGCTATTTCTAGCAAAATTGGATCTGCTTTATGGTTACGACTCAATATAAGACAGGGTACTCCTGTAGCAAGGAGAGCATTATACTTGTGTCTGCGTTCTTCACCTGATAATGAATTTAAGTAGGCTGTTTCCATATTACCTAGTAGCTGGATCCGATCTGGGCCAAAATGCATAAAATAACCTGCTAATTGTAAACCGGGTCTTGTAATATCTGGAATAAAAAGTTTGGTAGATTCTATTTTGTCAAATCCACGAATAACTTCTAAATTAAATTCTTTAACTAAATCGCTTAAATTTACTGAATCCATATATGACCCCTACCCT
>JAAYRJ010000128.1 GCA_012518845.1 Clostridiaceae bacterium | reverse complement strand
ATTCGATTTCTCGCAATAACTTTGTACAACACGACATTACACCAGAAGCCAAAGAAGGCAAAGCAAAAGAAAAATTACAAGAACTTTTTAATTTAAAAGAAAATATGAAATTTGATGCCGTAGTGGGAAATCCGCCTTATCAAATTAGTGATGGTGGAGGTACTGGCGATAGTGCTAAGCCAATTTATCACTTGTTTATTCAACAAGCTATTGAAATTAAACCCAAATATATTTCAATGATTACACCCTCTAGATGGATGAAAGGAGGTAAAGGACTTGACAGTTTCCGTATAGAGATGATTAACGATAAAAGGATTAAATCCCTATTCGATTATGAGGATGCAAAAGAATGTTTTAGTGGTTTAAATATTGATGGAGGTGTATGTTATTTTCTGTGGGATCACTCGAATAATGAAGAAGCAATCATTTCTTATAAACCTCGTGGATTAGACGCTATTAGTTCAAAGAGATTTCTTAAAAACAACTTTTCTGATAAAGTAATAAGGGATTTTAGGCAAATTTCAATTATTGAAAAAGTAAATAAAAAGAATGAAGATAAGTTTAACAAAATTGTTTCTTCAAGAAAGCCATACGGTGTGGCAACAGATTTGTTTAATTCCCCACAAAAATATGGTTATGACCAAATACCAGATAAGCCTTTCAAAAACTCATACAAAATATATGGAGTTAGAGGGAAAAAAGGAGGAGCGAAAAGAATTATTGGATACATAAGTTCAAATAGAATTATTTCAGATGAAAGTATCCAAAAATATAAGTTATTTCAATCATACGCATACTCAACAACATCTACAGTTCCCCCTGAAATGATTTTAGGATTACCTAATGAAGTTTGTACCGAAACATTTTTAATGATTGGTCCATTTGTAAATAAAACCGAAGCGGAAAATTGTTTATTATATACAAAAACAAGATTTTACAGAGCTCTGTTATTTTTTAATAGAATTCAGAAAAACTTATCTCAATCAACATTTTCTTTAATTCCACTCCAAGACTTCACGGAAAGCTCAGACATAGATTGGTCTTTATCAGTACCAGACATAGACCAACAATTAAATAAAAAATACGGTTTTACAAAAGAGGAAATCGATTTTATAGAACGAATGATTAAACCAATGGAATAAGGTTAATAATTGATGAAACAAGAAATTGATACACCGAACATCGACATCCGTGAAGATTATCTTTTAAAAAAAGATGATCTGCTAGATATTCTTTTGCAAGATAAAACCACTGGTAAAAATATTTTATGGGCTACAGACTCTTATGAACAGAAAGGTAAGAAGTATGCTCCACTTGCCTCTATAACCTCAGATTTGGTAACAGGTAAAAATAGTAAATTAATACAACCACGTGCCGTAAAAAGCAAGGAAGAGCAACTTTTAAGAACCCGCGATAAAGCAGAGGTATTCACACCACTTAGTATTGTTAAACAAATGAATGAAGCTTGTGATAACAAACGTGTTACAAAAAGCAACTGGCAAGAATATGTTTCATTGCTAAAACTAGAAATCACTTGTGGCGAAGCTCCTTTTATTGTATCTCGTTATGACCCCGTTTCTGATAAGCAAGAATTACTGCCACTAAAAAAACGAGTGGGAT
>JAAYRJ010000127.1 GCA_012518845.1 Clostridiaceae bacterium | reverse complement strand
TCGAACTAAAATCAGGGTTTGATCAAAATCTGCTAAAAGAAATAATAGAGGCAATTCATGCTTAACTTAGAATTAAAACAAAAAGTCTATCTAGCCAAAGGTGTAACCGACTTAAGAAAATCAATCACTGGACTTTCTATCATAGTTGAGCAGGAATTTGAACTTAATCCCCATAACAGAAATCTTTATGTATTCTGTAATAGACGACGCAATCGAATTAAGATTCTCAAATATGATCATAATGACTTCACCTTATTTATAAAAGCGCTAGATGAAGGCAAGTTCATTTGGCCAAAAGAAGATGAAGAAGATTTATTAGAAGTTACAGCTAAAGAACTTGGTTGGTTACTCCATGGTTTATCTCTGGTTGATCGCTTGTCGGAAGAAGGGAAAAGAAAGCTCTATTCCATTTAAACAAATTGCCAAAACCCTTGAAATAAAAGCATTTTGGATTTCTTTTTAATTTGCAATTTGGTATAATATTCATATGAAAAAGACTTCTTCCAATCAAGATAAATTAACGATTTCCAAAGCTGAGTATAAATGTCAACATAAGGATGTACAAATTTGATGAAATAAGAATGTACATTTTTTATTAATGTTCTCCCTAGGGAGAACGGGTTTTTTCCATCAGTTTTCTTCTGTAGTTTGTATTAGGTCTTTTGTTCTGTAGGAATCTCCTACAATGGTAACTACGTGAGAATGATGGAGTAGTCGATCAAGAATCGCATTTGCTATCCTTGGATCTTCAAATAGTTCACCCCAATCTGAGAATTGGATATTAGTAGTAAGTATAGTGCTTTTCTTTTCATAACGTTTATCTATTACTTGAAACAATAACTTCTCATCACCTTTTTGAATAGGCAAAAACCCCAACTCATCAATAATTAGTAAACGGCAACTAATATAATGCTTCATTTTTGCCTCTAAACGGTTCTCTTTTTTAGCTTTCCTTAGAGTGCTGAGCATGTCGGTAGCCTTTGTAAAATATGTTCGCATACGATGTTTCGCTGCTTCAATACCTAGAGAAGTTGCTAAGTGTGTTTTACCGACACCGGGACTGCCAAGAAATATGATATTTTCATTGTTTTCAATGAAGTGTAAACTAGCTAAATCATAAATTTGGTTTCTATCGATTGATGATTGAAAGTCGAAATCAAAATCCTTTAATTCTTTTAAATGCGGCAATCCTGCCATTTTAATCGACGTAGTCTGCCGTTTTACTCTTTTCTGATCAACTTCTTCACCTGTGAGCTTAAGTAAAGCCTCTAGGAAGGATAGCTCTTTCTTTTGAACTCGATCAATGACTTGGGGTAAATTGTTGCGAATTTCACTTAATCCTAAATAGTCTAAATGTGAAATCAATTGTTGGTAATCACTTGTTTCTACTGTAATACTCATAAAACTCTCCTATCTTGTTTAAATTTTGTCTGGCTTTAGCTTCAATATCTGACTGCCAAGACAATGTTTTGCTGTAAAGATCAATGTAATGTTCAGGCAAATAATTTATTTTTTTCTGACTAATTTTATGAGTACAAATAAGCTTTGTGCTAGAATACACATAAAGATAGTCGGAAACAGCCTCGTAGTGTAAAGTTGCTCCTCTAAATTGGTTTGGTACGGAATACTTAGAACCCTTGTAGTTAATAAGAGCATCTTGTCCCACTTTAACTGGCCGTTTATCTATCTTGTAAAGAGTCATTATTCGATCACTCGGGAGTGGAAGAAGTGACTCTTCTTCTTGCTCAAATAATCGTATAGGGGTATGTCCTGTAGCCTGATTAATATTGTAGTTTGCTTCGTAATTTAGTCTTTCAATTAGCTTTACTAATCCTTCAAAATCTAGCTTTCCTTGGTAGGCATGTATATCATCTAAAAGCTTCATTGATGCCTCCACCTTACCTTTGGTCCAAGGATGACCTACAACACAAGGCTGAATTTTAAATCCCATGTCCCTGCTAAATTGCAAAAACTTCTCGTTCACAACACCTGCTTGAAATTTTGTTCGACCTTCATCCATTACCGTAGTAAGATTATCGTTTAAGATAACCTTAGGAACACCACCTAGAGTCTCAAAGAATGAAGCTAACTGTGAAATAAGAACACTTTGCTTTTTGCTCAAACTTAAAGCATAAAGTTTGAGGCGTGAATAACCTAATACTAAAACTAGAACATTAATATTTATAATTTCGCCATTAACAAGCTGAAACCTAATGTTTTCTTTCCAATCGATTTGAGCCTGTTCTCCTGGTAATGTTTC
>JAAYRJ010000015.1 GCA_012518845.1 Clostridiaceae bacterium | reverse complement strand
TATCAATTCTTCTAAAGCTTGATCCGATTGATCAGGTGTTGCATATTGGAAAATTTCAACTTTATTAAATTGTTGACCACGAATCATGCCACGTTCCTCAGCTCGATAGCTACCTGCTTCCATTCGATAACAAGGAGTATATGAAAAATATTTGAAAGGTAACTCTGCTTCATTAAGAATTTCATCGCGATGTAAATTAACTAAAGCTGTTTCTGAAGTAGGTAGCAAGAAGCGTTTGAAACCATGCTTTTCATCCTTTTCTTTCTCATTTAATGTAAAGACATCACCTGCAAATTTAGGGAATTGACCAGCAGTAAATCCACATTCATAATTTAACATATGTGGGGGTAAGATCATTTCGTAGCCATCGGTAATATGATTTTGGATAAAATAATTAATTAATGCCCATTCTAGTCTGGCACCATCACCACGATAAATCCAATTACCCGAACCACCAAGTTTTGCTCCACGTACATAATCAATTATTCCTAGATGCTCAACTAAATCGACATGATGCTTTGGACTAAAATCAAACTCTGGTTTTTCGCCATAAACGCTCACAACCTCATTATTCTCTTTGCCCCCAGGCTTAACTGACTCTGCAGGTAAATTTGGTAAACCAACTAAAAAGTCTGTTTGCTCCTGATTTAGCTCTGCCAATGTTTGATCATTTTCTTTGATCGTATCGCCTATTTCACGCATTCTTTGTAATATTTCAGAAACATCTTTTCCTTCTTTTTTAAGTTTAGGAATTTCCGCTGAAGTTTTATTTCTTTCAGCCTTTAATTGTTCAGTTGCATGGATTAATTCACGACGCTGTTTATCTTTCTCTAAAAATTCTGAGAAATCGACTTGTAAGCCTCGAACAGCTAATCTTTCACTTACAAAATCTGGATCTTTACGAATCAAATTAATATCTAGCATATTGCCTCCATCAAGTAAGTCTGTGTATGTTGACAGACAAAAATAGTTACCATTTAAATTAATATTTATTATAGCTGATTTTTAGCAAATAAAAAAAGATCGATCAAAACTTATAAATTTCAATCGATCTATATTAATAATTAGGTTATAGCTATATTACTACTTTGCGCTAGACCAACCGCCATCAACTGGTAGTGCTACACCGTTAACATAAGATGCTTCTTCGGAAGCTAAGAAAATAGCAGCAGCATTTAATTCACCAGGCTCACCTGGACGTCCTGCTGGAACTGTCATTCCCATATAAGCTTTAAACTCTTCACCACTAAATGTTTCTTCAGTTAATTCTGTTAAGAAGTAGCCTGGACAAATTGTATTGACTGTAATTCCATGTGGAGCTAATTCTGCACCAGCGGCTCTTGAAAAGTTAACAACACCTGCTTTGGAGGCATGATAAGCAGTTTCTTGCTGATTTGTGCCTAATAAGCCATACATTGAAGCAATGTTGATGATCCGACCATAACCAGCTTCTATCATATGTTTAGAGGCAGCACGTGTCATTTTAAATACGGATGTTAAGTCTGTGTCCATGGTAAAATTCCAATTTTCATCTGACAATTCATGGACAGGTCCACCTTTGCTGCTACCAGCATTATTGATTAAAACATCAATTTTACCAAATTCGGCAATTGCCTTTTCCACTGCAGCATCAACTTGCTCAGTTGAAGTTACATCACAAGCAACTGGTAAAGCTTTTACGCCATATTCCTCATTAAGCTCTTTTGCAAAAGCTTCTAGTCTCTCAAAACGACGAGCAGTAATTACTAGATCTGCACCTAACTCTGCAAAACCTTTTGCCATTTGCACACCTAAACCAGATGATGCACCAGTGATTAAGACAACTCTTCCTTTAAAATCAAACATAAAAACCTCCATCTCATTATTTGAACATTTTCAAATTTTTCCAACAAGTGATACAATTTTTTCTCACTTCATCCAGTATTATAGCCTAATTTAACCAAATAAGAAACGTATTAATATTATTAACTAATAATATTAATACAAAAAATCACCTCGGTAGTTTGAGGTGATTTTATAAAAAATTTGTTTTTTTTGGGAAAAAGATTATTGAATATGTTTTCCACCATCCATACGAATACCGTATCCCATAATGTGTGCAGCAGTTTTGCTTGCTAAGAATACTGTTACATCCGCTACTTCTTCTACTTTTGCATAACGTTTGTTCAAGCTTGCATCAGCAAAAAATCTTTCTGCTTCTTCTGGAGTTTTGGTATCACCAAAAATATTTTTCTCAATTCTACGCATCATATCTGTATCAACAGCAGATGGTGCTACAAAGTTACAATGAATGCCTTCAGGCCCTACTTCAGTTGCTGCGCTCATAACTAAGCCCATAACCGCATGTTTGGAAGCACAATAATGGCTCATTTCTGGTGAACCTACATATGAACCTTCGGAGCCAATTACAACAACAGAACCCCATTCGTTTTTCAACATATATTTAAGTGCATGTTTGATCGAATACATAACACCAAAAACATTAATATCAAAGACATTTCTCCAGTTTTCATCGGTAGCATCTTTTAATTGAGCAGCATCGCCATTGTAGCCAGCATTTGGTATAACTATATCTATTCCACCAAAATCTGCGGCTATTTGATCCATTGCTGCTGCAACTTCATCTTCTTTACGAACGTCAACTACATAGCCTTTAAATTGATCTGCTGGGTAGTCTAATGTTGGTAAAAATCTATCCAATTTTTCTTGTCTTGTAGAAGTACAAGCAACTTTGGCACCTTCACGCAAAAAAGCTTCTACTATAGCTTCTCCAATACCACCTGTCGAACCGGTTACAACAACAACTTTGTCCTTTAATCCTAAATCCATTTTTATTCTTAACCTTTCCACAAGAGAGAGTTATTTTTCTTCTATATTTGATATTCATATTTATGTGATAAATATCACATATAGATGAAAGATTTCTCCTGTTAACATTACCCGTTAATAGTATAGAATAAAATAATCATTGTCAAAAGAATTTATTTCCTCTAATATCACTATTCATTTCTTATTTTCCGCACTATAATAAAGTAAGGATTGTTTCAAATCTTAAAGTAAAAATTGTTATATATTTTGATTATTGATAGCGTATAAATTATATGAAATGTGTAGAAAAAATTATTGAAATTTTAATAAGCAGACAGCAACTGCTCGATTCAAAAAAACTTAATTCTGAAATCAAAACAAAAAATATAGAGAATTTAACATTTGATTCACGTCAAGTCGGAGAAAATTCTTTGTTTTTCTGTAAAGGTGATAATTTTAAGCTTGAGTATTTAAAACAAGCAAAAAATAATGGTGCAATCATCTATATTTCCGAAAAAGCTTATCCTATTGATTTACCATGCATAATAGTCAAATCAGTTAGGACAACTATGCCTTTAGTTGCTGACTATTTTTATGAATCACCTTACAAAAAATTAAAATTGATAGGCATTACCGGCTCCAAAGGTAAATCAAGTACTGTTTATTATCTAAAAAGTATTTTGGATGATTTTTTATTATCTCAAAATAAAAAACCAAGTGGTTTAATTTCTGGTATTGAAGTTTTTGACGGGATAAATAATACCGAAGCAAAACTTACAACCCCAGAAGCACTAGATGTTTATCGTTATCTAGCTAATGCCGTAAAGTCTGGTTTAGAATATTTTGTGATAGAAGTATCTTCTCAAGCTTTAAAATACGAACGTCTTTCCGGGATTGAATTTGATGTTGTGGCCTTACTAAACATAGGTCATGATCATATAGGTCCACTTGAACATCCAACTTATGAAGATTATATCAAGTCAAAACTCTCCATTTTTAACTATGGTCGATTTGGTTTTTATTCAGATGATCTGGAATTTGCTAATCAGATAGATGCGTACATAGAAAAACTCCCGATCGAAACAAAAATTTATTCAACCAAAAATCATGCTGCTGATTATTTTGCAGAAAAGATTAAATTTGAAAATAACAAATATTCTTTTCAAGTTGACAATCAGAAATATTACGTTAAGGGTGTGGGAATTTATAATGTGGAGAATGCTCTTTGTGCCATTGCAATTGTTAATCATCTCAAAATACCAACCAGAAGTATACACGATGGCTTGAGCCAGGCTTTAGTACCAGGTCGTGAACAATTCTTTATGACTAGCGACAAAAAAATTATTTCTTTTATCAGTTATGCACATAATAAAATTAGTTTTGAAAAAAGCTTTCAAACGATCAAGACAAATTTTCCTGATTATCAAATAATAGCTCTATTTGGAGCTAGTGGAAATAGGGGGCTTAACCGTATCAAAGATTTGCCAGAGGTTGCAGGTGCACATGCAGATTTTATCTATTTAATTCCAGATGATCCAGCTAATCGTGAGCCTCAATCCCTCTCAGAAGAAATGGCTTCATTTTTGCCTGATAATAGTTGTTCGTATAAGATCATCAACTCGCGTGAAGAAGCAATAACAGAAGCTTTTTTTGAAGCTAAAAAATCAGTAAAAAATACAGGCAAGAAATACTTTTTATTTATTGCAGGGAAAGGTGATGAGGAGTTTCAATTAATTAATGGTAAGTCTATTCCAATTAGATCAGATATTGAAATAGCAAAGGAATTAATTAATTCTTATTAATATCCACACAAAAATTAAGAATTAAATTGTTTAATTAACTCGAGTTTTTCAGCTCGGGTTAATCTTTTTATACTATATTCACGCTGCATGGCTTCTGTTTTTGAAGCGTGTTCTTCCAAGTACACTAATTCAACAGGGTATCTCGAACGAGTATATTTAGAACCAATGCCAGAATTATGTTCATTTATTCTTCTTGTTACATCTGTTGTCCAACCAGTGTAAAGAGTCTCATCGCTACATTTTACTATATAGACAAAGTTCATTTTTTATTATCAAGTGTAAATTTAAAAGTAAAAAGTCTCTATGTAATCATAAATTAACACAGAGACTTTATCGTTCAATCATTTCCAAATAATCGTAAAATTATTTGAGTTCTACTTCTGCGCCAACTTCTTCTAATTTTGCAACTGCTTCATCTGCTTCTTCTTTGGAAACATTTTCTTTAACTGCTTTAGGAGCTTCATCAACAACAGCTTTTGCTTCTTTTAAGCCAAGACCTGTAAGTTCACGCACAGCTTTGATAACTTGAATTTTGGAAGAACCAGCACTGGTAAGCATTACAGTAAACTCAGTCTGCTCTTCCTCTTCAGCAGCACCGCCTGCACCAGGTGCAGCACTAACAGCCATCATTGCAGCAGCTGATACGCCAAATTCTTCTTCAATTAATTTTACTAAATCATTTAATTCGATAACACTCAAAGATTTTACATCTTCTAAAATTTGAGTAATTTTTTCATTAGCCATATATAATATTCCTCCATTATTAACTAATTATTTGTAGCTTTTAGCTTGAGTTTAAATTTTTTCTTGTTTTGTCATCTAATTACGACAGTTATTATTCTTCTGTTGCTTCTTCGGCTGTTTCCGCTTGAGCTTCTTCTGTTGCTTCAGGAGCTTCCGCTTGTTCTGACTCTTCAGATTTTTCTGCGACAAGATCAATTACATTTTCTTTGCCTTCTTCTGCGCCTTTTTCGGCTAAAGCATTTAAAGTCATTGCTAAAGATGTAATTGGGAAGATTAAACCAGAAACCAATTGACCACGAAGTGTTTGTTCATCTGGAATGCTTGCAAGTTGAATAATTTTATCTATTTCAACTTTTGCACCATCAACCGCTCCGCCTTTAATCTCAAAGACTTTGATCTTATCAGATGCTTCTTTGCTAAGTTTTGGGGCTAAGACTACATCATCACTAAATGCAACTGCTGTAGGACCTGTTAACTCTTCTTCAAAACCAGAAATACCTAATTGCTCAAAAGCACGTATTAATACCGTGTTTTTTATAACTCGATAAGTAACACCAGCTTCACGAAATTTTGCACGTAGTTCGGTATCTTGAGCAACAGAAAGTCCCGTATAATCGTTTAGAACGATTGCATTAGCACTTTTTAATTCGTCCACTAAAGAACTAACTACTTGCTTTTTCTTTTCCAATATTTTTGGACTTGGCATTGAAATACCTCCTTTTATCTATTTAAATACCCCTCAACCAGATAGGCGGAGGGGTAGGAAGTTTTCAATTATATGAAAAAATTTAAACCTACGATCCACCTCGGCTGGAAATTATTACGCTAGATAGCTCCAGCTGTCTTAGGCATTGAGGTAATATTTACTTTTTTTGTCATTTTATGACAATTATTACAATTATTAAACGTTATTTATGCTTGTACTGTTTTATGCTAACTTAGGATTTACCTTGATACTTGGTCCCATCGTTGATGATACATGACAGGCTCTAATATATCTTCCTTTAGCTCCAGATGGTTTTGATTTATAAACCGCATCTAACAATGCAATAAAATTTTCTTCAATTTGCTCTGCGGTAAAAGAAACTTTACCAATTGGAACGTGGATAATGTTGTGACGATCCAAACGATATTCGATCTTACCAGCTTTTGCATCTTGAACAGCTTCTTTAATATCTGGTGTTACAGTTCCAGCTTTTGGGTTTGGCATTAAACCATGAGGTCCTAAAATTCGACCTAAAGGACCAACCTTGCCCATCATATCTGGACTAGCAATAACAACATCAAAATCCAACCAGTTTTCATTTTGAATTTTTGCAATGACTTCATCATCGGCAATAATCTCGGCACCAGCTTCTTTTGCTTCATCTGCCTTTGGACCTTCAGCAAATACTAGAACTTTTACATCGCGTCCAGTACCATTTGGTAAAACTACAGCACCTCTAACTTGCTGATCTGCACGTCTAGAGTCAACACCCATACGCAAATGTACTTCGACTGTTTCATCAAATTTGGCAGTCGCCATTTCTTTAAGAAGTTCCATTGCTTCAGCGGATTCGTAGATTTTTGATTTATCTACTTTTTCGACTATTTCTTTATATCTCTTTCCTCTTTTAGCCATGTTACACTCCCCTATTTATCCATATCAATGACGATACCCATTGAACGTGCTGTTCCAGCAACCATTCTGGCACCACTTTCGACACTAGATGCATTTAAATCTTGCATTTTTGTCTCAGCAATTTTTAAACATTCAGACCATGGTAGGGTTGCAACCTTATTTACATTAGGTTCACCCGATGCTTTATTTAAATTTGCTGCTTTTTTGAGTAGCACTGATGCCGGTGGAGTCTTGGTAATAAAAGAAAAAGAACGATCAGCAAAAACTGTTATTTCGACTGGGACGATTAATCCCATATCTTGTTGTGTTCTTTCGTTAAATTCTTTTACGAATTGAGAAATATTCAATCCATGTTGTCCAAGAGCTGGTCCAACCGGTGGTGCTGGCGTTGCTTGTCCTGCAGGAATCTGCAATTTAACTATTGTTAAAACTTTTTTAGCCATTCTGGCCACCTCCCAATATTCTTGTTTTATATTGTTATCAAAAATTCTTTATGAATTTTTGGACAATCCTTATTTTATTTTTAATGCTTAGATAAATCAAGCTTTTTTATTAACAATTATCTCGAATGCATTAACAAACTGTTTTGGCTTAAATTCTTAATATTTGTGTCAAATCTAATTCAATTGGCGTTTCTCTACCAAATAAAGAGACTAATACTGTTACTTTTTTCTTTTCTGTATCTATTTCTTCCACTGTACCTACAAATCCATCAAACGGACCATGAATAATATTAACAGAATCTCCAACATCATAGTCAATAATTGGCTCCCAATCGGATTCAAGTCCCATGATCATTAACTCTTCATCAGTCAATGGAAATGGTTTTGTACTAGATGGACCAACAAAGCCGGTGACCCCTCTTGTATTTCTGACGATATACCAAATATCATCAGTCAACACCATTTTGATTAGGACATAGCCAGGATATAATTTTTTTTCTGAAACCTTCTTCTTGCCTTCTTTAATTTCGACAACTTGTTCTGTTGGGATCGAAATTTCTTGTATGTAGTCTTGAATCTCACGATTTTCTACAACTTGTTCCAGAGTCATCTTGACTTTGTTTTCGTGGCCTGAGTAAGTATGAATAACGTACCATTTTGCCTCTAATTCTTGATTTTCTTGATTTGTACTCATACTTCACCACTTATTCAGATTCTTCTGTAGCAATGGATTCTGTAGTACTTTCTTCGACAATTTCAGCATCAGAATCTTGGGCCTCTTCTGTTTCTGTAACAGCTATTTCTGGCTTATTATCATAATCGTAAAATCCTGTTAAATTAAATACTGTAGAAATTATCGTATCAAAAGCAAAAATCATCACTACTGAGAACAAAATGATTGCAATAACGATGCCTGTATTAGATTTTAAACGTTTTTTATCTGGCCAGGTTACACGTTTTAGTTCACCCCTAATATCAGAGAAGAATTTTTTTATTCTTTTCCATAAGCCTTTGGGTTCATTTTTATTTTTCCCGCTTTTTTTCTGTTTTCTTTTTGCTGCCATAACAAAACCTTCCTGTTGGTAAACTTGCTTACCTCTTATTTAGTTTCTACATGTAGTGTATGTTTTTTGCAGAAAGGACAATATTTTCGAAGTTCTACTTTATCCGGTGTATTTTGCTTGTTCTTTTTTGTATCATAATTACGCTGTTTACACTCTTCGCATGCTAATGTGATTTTATCTCTTGGTCCTTGACTGGCCATATCTCTACCTCCGATATTGTAATAGCTTTTTGCCTGAGATATATAAATAATTTTAGACAATTAAAAAAAGCCTTCCCCAGGCAGCTACATCATTGTATCGTTGGTTTTTTATCATGTCAAGTTAAATCTTTTTTGATTTTTAAAAAGATGAGTGATGCAAAACCACTCATCTTTGAATAGAGTATTTTTGAATAGATTATTTGAGAATAATTTTAATCTTCTAAATCCATTGCAGCAAAGAAACCACCACGTACAGCAGTGCCAACTTGGCCAACAGCCTCGGAATCTCCAACAATTCTTGTCTTGTTATGATATTTGGCTTGAATTTTATCCGCTATAGTTCGGTTTGGCTTCATACCAAAAGCAGTAACAATTGTATCTGCTTCTAGGATAATTTCTACACCATCAGAAGTTACAGCTTTTATACCATTGTCCATAAACTCAATAACTTTAGTATCTGGCTTCAACTTTACATCTGCTTCATCTAATAATCTAAAGAGAGCTGAACTATTTAACATTAAGAAATCCGCACCAATTTCTGGTAACATTTCTACTATAGTGACATCTTTATCATATTCAGTTGCTGCTTCGAGAGCGAAATCGCAGCCAGATAAGCCACCACCACAAACAATGATTCTTTCTCCTTTTATCAGTTCATGATCGAGATGAGCATCTAATACTTCTACTACATTGTCACCATCAATGCCAGGAATATCTATCTCTAAAGGAACTGCACCTGTTGCAACAATTATCTTATCTGCAGTTTCTAGCAGGGCATCATCTTGATCAATTTCATATTTCAGCTTTAAATCAACATCCAATTTTTCTAATTGAATATCAAACCATTCAACTAAATCTTTTAATGTTCGTTTAAATTCTGGTGTTGCTGCAGCTGCAAGCTGTCCACCAATTCTATCTTCTTTTTCTACAAGAGTTACATTATGTCCAAGAATTGCTGCAACTCTAGCTGCTTCTAAACCAGCAGGTCCTGCCCCAACAACAAGTACATCTTTTGGTGATTTTGTTTCTTCGAACACAAAACGTTTTTCTTCACCTACCCGAATATTAACAGCACAGCTCATTTTTGTTTGGCGAGCAACAATTCTGCCAACACATTCTTCATTACAACGAATACATGGTCTAATATCTTCTCTTTGTCCTGCCATTAATTTTTTAGGTAAGAATGGATCTGCTATGAGTGGTCTACCAAACATAACAAAATCGGCATTGCCACTTTCAAGTAGCTCAACTGCTGTTTCTGGAGTATGGTTGCCAGCATTCATAACTGGCACATTAACATGTTTTCTCACTTCTTCAGTTACATATGCCATACAGGCATCACCTAGATAAGCTGGCGGGAAAATATAATCGATTATTTCATAGCTACCTGCATCTACATCAAATGCATCTACTCCACCTGCTTCTAGGATCTGTAATAATGGCATGGAATCTTCTAAAGTACGTCCACCTTCAAAAATATGATCAACAGCAATTCTAAAAATAATTGGAATGTCAGGCCCAACTGTTTCACGAATAGCTTGAACTATCTCAAGTGGAAAACGTGCTCTATTTTCATCACTACCGCCATATTTGTCAGTACGCTTATTCCAAATCGGAGACATAAATTGATCAATTAGATAACCAGCATGCGCATGTACTTCAATTGCATCAAAACCTGCAAGCATCGCAATCCGAGATGAATTTTTGAAATCTTCCATAATATCTTGGATTTCTTCATGCGTTAAGGCATGACAAGGTACATCGGGATTAAAAGTGGATGGAATTGGAGATGCGGACACCGGAGGCTCACCTAGCATATTTGGAAATGCATTACGACCAGTGCCTGGACTAATTTGGCAGGCTACTTTTGCACCATAACGATGACAGGCTTCAACTAGTTCAGTTAATTTTGGAATTACATAGGTTTCTTCAAGCCAACCTTCTAAAGAACCTTGTGCTAATGCTGCTGTAATATATTGACCACCAAGAATTAAGAGTCCAGTACCCCCTTTTGCCCTTTCTTCATAATAATTAATTTCGCTATCCGATTTTGTTCCATCACTATTGGACGAACCAGTTCCCATTGGAGCAAAGACAATTCTGTTTTTTACTTCCATTTTTCCAATTTTAAAAGGTGTAAACAACGTACTATAATCCATATTCTTTTTTCCTTTCCACAAAATAAAATTAGACTCTCTATTAATTATTTAAATATTATTAAGCAAAAATCAGAAACTGGCACAATAGTCAATTGTCGAGATCATAATTAATGTAATTGTAACATTTATCACAATTTCTCTTTATGTTTTATTGGAATATTTTAACTGATAAAAATTCAAATATGGAATTAAGCAAATGCTATGCTTGCTCCAGTAATTTATTGATCCAGGCTTGATCAATAACAAGCTCATCATTCATTTGATTTTTTTGAGCCAGTTCTTGAATATAATTTTTTGTTTGATTATAAAATGGCATTTCAATAGTACGAATAAACGCTTTTTCGCCTTCACAATAGATATTCATTCCAATAACATCATCTTTGATATTACCTTTTTCTTCCATGATATCTTTTGGCATGTAGCGAATATCTATGATTTCTTCTGCTTGGAGTTTTTCTTCTTCTCTAGCATTATCTAGAATTAGTAATTTACAAAATTCAATTACTCGATCATCTAGACCAGCCTCGAACAGATATATTTTTTCAAAAAGATCATTCATATCTCTAACTACTCGTACTTGATAAATTTTTAAAAGTTGATCTAGGTCAAAATCTTCTTCGCTCAACTCAAACTGTAAGTTGTCAATTAATTCTTGAACATATTTTGCTTCTGTACCATAAGATATCAAAAATTTATTTTTTAAATCATGGTATAAGAAACTGTAATTGAGCTGAATTTTGGATTGACAATTAGTACATTCGTGTAAAAACAGCTCGCCAGAAAATAATTTATCTTTTAATTCTGGATTTAGGGTCACATTTATATTTGAAACAATATTTGTTTCAACTTCTTTTTCACATATAGGACAGTTATATTTTATTTTTTCTGAATTCATATTATTACTCAATCTTCCATAAAAATTTTGCTTTGATTGGGGACAGTTCCTCTATTTCAAAACATGCCATCTCACTGGTTGAAAATGAAATATAATTATCACTCAATTCTTTAGCCCAATAACTCATTGTAGGTTGATGACCTACAACAATCAAAATATCTTCCTGCTCCATCAGTGAAAGCTGTGTTGCAACAGGATCAAAATCTCCGTGGTAAAGACTTATATCTTCAGACAGCTCAATATTAAAATCCAGAACTTCTAACTCTTCGATGATAAGTTCCGCTGTTTGCCTTGCACGATTAGCAGAACTTGTAAGACAATAGATCGTGTCATTAGTTGATAGATATTTTGCTAAGTGGCCAGCATTCCTACGAATATCTTTTTTCCCTTTTGGACTAAGTTTCCGCTTAATATCTGGTTTGTTAAAATTATGTTCGGCTTTAGCATGTCTTACTAGAATAATTTTCATCTTAAAACCTCGATTTCAAAATTATAATGTCTGTAAAGTGTTATAGTAATTTTACTAAGATTTTCTGAAAATGAAAATCTCATTTGCTTTGTTGTTTAATAAATTGCTTTTCACTGAGACAGACTGTATTATTTATTATGTTCATGAAATAATCTGCTCCGATGGTCTAATGGATATGACAGCAGTTTCCGGAGCTGCTGATACGGGTTCGATTCCTGTTCGGAGCACCAGAAAGCCCTATGATCCTAACTTATAGGGCTTTTAATTATAAATTAATATTTGACTGCAAGATAAACTACAGCAAAATATTGAGTGATGGATGCAGCTAAAATAAATAGATGCCAAATGGCATGATTATATTTTATGGATTTCTTACTATAAAAAATTGCTCCTACAGAATAGAAAACTCCGCCTATCGCAAGTAACATAACAGTGGTCAAACCTGTATTACTATAGACAAGAGGTATCAGTATTAGGGAAAGCCAGCCTAGGATAATGTAAACAGCCAAAAATATTCTATTAAATTTCTTTACTTTCCCGGTAACAAAGGAAATAATTTTTAAGACAATACCTATTAAACAAGCTAACCAAATAAATATAATGCTAATTAACCTTACCCAACTAGTAGTGGCAATCAACAAAACGGGAGTATAAGTACCTCCAATTGCCAAAAAAATTGAGCAGTGATCAAAAGCTCTCATTATATAATTTAGCTTGATGTTAGATGTTGAATGATATATTGCTGAATTTAAAAACATCGCGATTAAACATATGCCATAAATTATAAAGGCCACATAATCAATTACACTGTCAGCTAGAACAATGAGTACAATCATACCTAGCAAGGCAAGACCCGCTCCAATGTAATGAGTGATTGCATTTAATTTTTGCTCTTTAGGATGGTATTTGACAATATTTTTTCTGATGTTCTCCATTCTGATCCTTTCGAGAAAATCCTAATTTACTATTAATATTATGAAGCCACTTTTCATTATTAGCAAAAAAGATTATATAAATAAATGTTATCTGCAATAAAAAATATAGATAACATTGTTATTTTAAAATTGCAGAACGAACTTGATTCAAGATTGTTACATTACTCAAAAAGTAATTTTGATAAGGATTTTGCTTTTCTTGGTTAATAGTCTTTTCAATATTATCTACAACTTCTATTTTTGACTCAGGAAATTCTAACTCCAAAAGTAAGCTTGCAACTTCTTGGCTTAGATCACCCATCAAATAAATTTTGT
>JAAYRJ010000126.1 GCA_012518845.1 Clostridiaceae bacterium | reverse complement strand
CTTGATCAATGATACTCAATTTATTTGCATACCTTTTCAAAACTGGTAAAGTAATGTTTTCTTCAAGAGTTTTTGATAGAACTAAACCATCACTTTTTCTATCTTCAGGAATGTATGCTATTGAATTTTCTAACGCTTCGGTTGTGGATGTAATAACCTTTTCTTCACCATTTATCGTTAATGTGCCACTATCAGCTGATCTAATACCAAAAATTGTTTCGACCATTTCGGTTCTACCAGAACCTACAAGACCAGTAATTCCTAAGACCTCACCCTTATGCAACTCAAACGAAATATCTTTGTAATTTCCTTTTTTGCTAAGTTTATCGACACTTAGAACTACTTCATCACTAATTGTATCGCTAGCATAATTAATAATATTAATTTCTCTACCGACCATCAAAGAGACGAGCTGATCCTCTGTTGTTTTCTTAGCATCCAGTGTATCGATATATTGTCCATCTCTGAGAACTGTAAAACGATCGCTCAATCTAAACAACTCATCCATTTTGTGAGAAATAAAAATAATAGCAATGTTTTTGGCTGCTAAATCATCAACAATTGTATAGAGGTTGTCTATTTCACTACGAGAAAGAGTCGATGTCGGCTCATCCATAATGATTAACTTTGCATCTTGGGCAATTGCTCCCGCAATAGCAACAATCTGCTGTCTTGCAACAGACAAATTCTCCAAGGTTTCCATTGGATCAATATCTGAACCTAAAGTTTCAAGTGCTTCTTCTGCCTTTTTTCTAGCCCAGCCCCAATCCATTTTTTTCTTACCTTGATAAATAATTTGATTGATAACAATATTTTCCGCAACTGTTAGATTTCCAAACAAACTAATATCTTGGTAAATGACTGCTATACCATGTTGCATTGAATCTCTGATACCATTAATCTCAACAACTTCACCATTTATTCTAATTTCTGAGCCTTCATCTGGCTCATACTCTCCAGCAATAATTTTGATAAAAGTAGATTTTCCGGCACCATTTTCACCAACAAGTGAATGAACTTCACCTGGATAAATATCAAAATGCACCTTGTCCAAAGCTTTAACACCCGGAAAGGTTTTACTAACATTTTGCAATTCTAGTAATGGTTTCACACACTCCCCTCCTTATTTCCATATTTCCATAGTTTCTGAATAAATAGTTTCTGAATAAGAAATAAAATCACTATTCGAACATTATACATTCAAGTTTAACATAAATTCAACGTAATAAAGCAAACATTTAAGCTATATATCCAAAGAAAATATTGCTTAGTATAAAATACTCTATATTCTTAATGCATTATTTCAATAATACCGTGTTGAAAATTATAGAACAATATAAAGGATTTTATGAAATATTGCAAAAAGGCATCTCTTTTTACATGCAAATACCTGCGTAACATATATAAATCCATAATCTATTTTTTGTACTAATATCTCATCCAACCACATGTGAGTCGTAACTTTTAATAGACTAGATTGCTTTCCATTAGTAAAGCTCTCATAAAACTAAAAAGTACATAAGAAAACCATGATCCTGCTAAAATTTTGAAAGGACCATGATTTTCAAAAATTAAACTAACGATTTTTTCAACATGTTTCTTACTTAATTATTACATGATCGATATTAGTTAAACGTTCAAATCCATTATCTGTAATTAAAAATCCATCTTCTATACGGAATCCACCCCAAGGCAAGCCAAAAACCGGAATATCAATTGACACAATCATATCTTTTTCAAGAATATCAGGTTGTGTAGGTCCAAATATCGGTGGTTCGAATTCCATCACCCCTATACTGTGGATTCCTGAATATTTGAAACATTCTCCAAGACCTGCTTTGTTCATTACCTCACGTCCAATTGCTTCAACCTCTCTACCCTCAACGCCTGGTCGTAATGCATCTGCAGTAGCATTCATAGCTTCTATAGCAGCATCTAAAGCATATTTTGCTTTATCTGTAGGTTCTCCTACAAAAATTGGTCTGGCTATTGCACCATGATAACCTTCGTATCTTGGAGCAATGGTGACATGTACTAAATCATTTTTTTGAATTTCTTTGAATGTGGTTCGAGAAATGATATTTTTTGATTTTACTCCAGAAGCTATCATGGTATCTATACCTACACCTTCCGAACCAGCTTTTCTCATAACATACTCAACTTCTGCAGCAACTGTTCGCTCAGGAACCCCTGCATTAATGGTATCAATCGCTGTTAACATACCTCTATGAGCTAATTCATAGGCATATTTAATTACTGCTTTTTCAGCTTCTGTTTTAACTCCTCTAAGAACTGCTGTATCATAATCAACATCTATCCATTCTGTATCAGGAAGCGCTTTCTGAAACTTGATATATGCATCTGCACCCATCAAATCTCTCCCTGCAATACCAATTCGTTTAATATTTTCTAAACCAACCAAATTGTCTGCAACATGTCTGAGACTGACTATATTTGAATAAAGGAAATCTTCATTTGGATGTGTAAATTCTTCAAGAATATATACATCTTCTATTTCACCAAAATCTAATGCATAGTCTTCACTTTCTGGACCAGTGAGTAGCGCTGGTCCTTTATCCTTGCCCATCATCACACAAGCTACTTCAAAATGTGGTGGAAAGTTCCCAAGCCACCTTGTATATGCAGGTCCAAAAGTTGCATGATCATCTGAATAAGCGAATAATAAATCTAGATTTTTTTCTTTCATCAAATTTTGAACACTTTTCCATCGCTCACGATACTCTTCTTTAGGTATGCTTGGCATATTTTTCCTCATTTGTTACCTCCATATTCTTTAATATTATTGTATTTTTTTGAAGAAATCTTTTCTTCATTATCGGTAATTATTAAAAAATGAATTTCACACTCAATCTGCTTCCAGAAATCCTAGCAATTTTTGGTATTGTTCATCCCAACCTTCTCTATTTTTTGGTTCGTACGTTTCAATTTCAATTGATCTGCTAATAATTTCTCTGGCTTCACCAATATCTTTTATCTTTTCTAAACCAATTAATTGAGCAATCATGTTACCCAAAGATGCACCTTCCGTAGGTCCTGTTATTACAGGCAAACCTGTACAATCCGCTGTCATCTGATTTAAAATTTTGTTTTTAATTCCGCCTCCAGTAATATTCAATCCTTTAATTTCTGCACCGTTTAATTCTGCAAATGTCTCCATGACATTGCGATACATCAAAGCTAGTGATTCAAAAACTACTCGGGCTATTTCACCAATTGATTTTGGTACCGGTTGTTTTGTTCGCATACAGTAGGCTTGAATTTTTTGCACCATATTACCAGCTGTGAAAAAGTCTGAATAATTTGGATTGATCACACTTTGAAGTGGATCGGCCTCTAGTACCATTTTATCAATCTCTGGCCAGCTTAAGTCAGTACCCCATTGTCTACGACATTCTTGGATAATCCACATGCCCATAATATTTTTTAGAGGACGAACTCCACCTTGAATCGTACCTTCATTTGAAAAATTTGAGTCAAAAATTAAGTCGTTAATAATAGCTTCATCTGCTTCTATACCGCATAAAGACCATGTCCCACTAGAACAGAAAACAAAGTTCTCTTTTAACGGAATAGCGGCAACAGCCGAAGCTGTGTCATGAGTGCCAACCGCAATTAAAGGAATTGGTTCAATTCCTAACTCATCAGCAATTTCTGATTTTATTTTTCCACGTATATGACCAGGATAATCAATTTGTGTGAAAATTTCTTTGGGAATATTTAGTTGAGCTAAAATATTATAATCCCAATCCTTCGTTTCAATGTTAAATAAATTAGTTGTTGTAACATTGGTATACTCACTATATTTTTGACCCGTAAACAAAAAACCCAATAAATCCGGCATCAAAAGAAGTGTCTTAGCTCTTTTTAGTTCATCATCATCCTCTAAGACTCGTTGATTTAATTGATATACAGTGTTAAAGTTTAGTGCTGCAATACCAGTTCGGTCAAAAATATTTCTTTTACCAAGTTTTGCAAACGCATCCTCCATCGCATCATCTGTAGAACCACGGTAAGCTCTAGGATTAGAAATTAGCTCATCATTATCATCCAGTAAGCCATAATCAACACCCCAAGTATCGATACCAAAACTTTGTGGTTTAAAACCTTTCTCTTTGGCTTTTGCAAAACCTAACTTAAGATTTTCAAATAAGTTGTTAAGGTCCCAGCACTCTACACCATTTTCTGTTGTAAAATTGTTTTCAAATCGGTGAACTTCTGTTGCTTTAATAGTTTCACCATCAAAGTGTCCAACAATTGCTCTACCGTTTGAAGCACCTAAATCAAAAGCTAATACATCAATTAAATTCATTCTTGTTCCGCCAATTCCTTTCGATATTTCTCACTTTCCCAATTTTTGATGAAATCTTGTTCTGAATCATGCATATATTGAACTTCAAGTCCTTTTTCTTCAATATTTTTCATAATAAAGATAATTGCAGTCAACGCTTCTTCAATCAAAACAGCCTGTTTATAGGGCATTTCATAAGTGATCTTTCCGGTATCTTGATTAATTATTGCTGTCTCGCCAAGTACATCACGTAAATATACTATTTGATCTGGATAAAGCGGTCTTTCCAGTAAGAGTTCTTGTGAGTATTCGTTATTTTTAAACGAATTTATTAAGTAATTTGTATTTGAGATATATTTATTTTCATCTATTTTTTTGATTTCTACTGCTGGATAATCTTGTAAATTAATTGAAAAATATTCTCCAATTATTTGATTCACTTCTTCATGCAAATCGTAACAGGCATTCATATCTTCTGCGTGTACAATAACACCATGATTTTGCAAGAAAATAACATCTGGAATTTTCCCATTATTTTCTTCAAACTTCTTCATTTCATTATAAATTTCTGCTGTTAGTCTCGAACCTGGATTAACGTACGGAATATAAATATAAGAAAATTTTGAAAAAATGGCTTTAAGAAGTTTTTCTGCCGATCTACTACACAAAATAATGTTTGTGTAGACACTATGTGTATGGGCTACCCAGCTCCCTAAAATAGAATGGAAACCTGATTCTACTGATGGTCTTAGCTCTGGCAAATTGTCAACTTTGATGATAGCCTCTTTGACAGCTGTGGAACCTGCAACTTCTATATCTTCAAAGTCATCTACATTATGATTATAGAAGAACTTTTGAATTTTTGGATAATTGAGAACAGCATATCCATCCTGCTCTTTAACTTGATTTAAGTAATAGCCAGAAGCTTTTATCAACATTGTTTGATCATCTACTTTATATGATGTATTGCCGCCACCACCCTGAACATAATCAATACGATCTCCGATTTTTTTCGAAAATTCGGAAAATAATTTAATTTCTTTTTTATTTTGCATATATCCTCTTTAATTTTGAAAATTGAATAGAAGTTTTCAATAAATTTAAACGTGAATAATAAGATATTAAAAAGGGGAGGGATCTCCCCTTTTTAATGAATTATTGATGATAGATATTAATAAACATCTTTCCATTCATCAATGTTGGTAGCATCAAATCTGAATGGAGGTCCAACAACTATTTCAGTTCCACCAGAACCATCATCCGTTACTTCATAAGTGTTACCATCCTCAGCTGTAAAAACTTCACCTAGAGAACCTGTTAAGTCACCATTAACCATTTCGATTAAAGTGTAAGCAGAAACTTTACCTACATCAATAGGATTCCAGAGGAACATATATGGTGTAGCCACTTCTCCTTCACCCATGAATTCCGCCATTTCAGAAGGTAATCCTAAGCCTGTAACAATTACTTCTCCCTGTAAACCTTCATCAGTGATTACTTTAGCTGCTGCCGCCAAACCAACAGTTGTAGGAACACATAGTACCTTTAAGTCTGGGTAATTGTTCAATAACGCCTGTGTTTGGTCAACAGATTTTTGATATTCATCATCACCATATGCTATTTCAACTAAATTTAAATCTGCATATTGTTCATCCTCAAGAATCGTTTCCATTGCGTCTATCCATGCATTTTGATTGGTAGCTGTTGAGGTAGCAGATAGTATAGCCCAATCTCCACTGCCACCAGTAAGGTCAACAACAGAGTCAACTAGAGACTGTGCAACTTCTTCTACACCCGCTTGTTGGATATGCGTATTGCGGCTGTCAGCATTAACTGCTGAATCTAATGAAACTACTTGAATGTCTGCATCCATTGCTGCTGTCAAGGCAGTTTGTAAAGCATCAGTATCATTTGCTGCAACTGCTATACCACTGACGTTTTGTGCTACTAATTCATTAATTAGTGAAATTTGTGCTTCAGCTGTAATCTCCGTAGGATGTTTAATGATAGCTTCATAACCAGCTCCGTTGATAACTTCTTCAAAGCCAGAAGCCATTCTTTCCATGTATGGATTTCCTGCAGATTTTGTAATCATTGCATAAATTTGATCTCCATCAGTTTCGGGTGTATCTGTCTCAGCTTCTTCTTCCTCTTCTTCGGTATCAGCTGGAACATCAGTTTCTTCAGAACCAGCATCTTCTTCAACTTCTTGCTCTTCAACAACATCAGCATCATCGCTATCTGTTGAACCACAGCCAATAACTGCAAACATCATTGCAATTACCAATAATAACGAGAGTAGTTTTTTCATAATTCCTCCATTCTAGTGACAGTAAATATAGCCATCACAATGCTCTCATCACTTTCTGAATCTTCAAGTTATTTAGATCTTTTATTCATTCTCCTTTGAGGAGATAAACGATAAAAATTTAGATTAGGAACCATAACAACAACGATAAGCATGATCCCTAAAATCATTAAAATAGTTTGTGAATGCACATTAATAATACCCAAACCATATTTTAATAAACCGACAATAAAAATGGCTATCACTGTTCCAGGAAAATTTCCACTACCTCCTGCAGCAGAAATTCCTCCTAAAACAACCATCGAAACTGCCTCTAATTCATAACCTATCGCTATATCTGAACGAATCGTTCCCATCCAAGAAGCATAATACATCGCTGCGACACCACAAATTAAGCCCATGAGCGAATATGCTATGAATCTAACTTTTTGTACTGGTACACCCGAATAAAATGCTGTCCTACGATTTAACCCAATGGCATACAAATATCTTCCATACGTTGTCTTGTGAAGAACAATGCCAAAAATAATAGCCAAGATAAAAAAAACAATCATGATATATGGTATGCCAAACAATTTCCCATAATATATATTATAAAATAATTCTGATTGATGTAATTTACTAGCACTTTGGTCTTTTAGAATCATTTCTGCAATACCACGATATAACGTTTGTGTGCCTAAAGTAACAATCATTGGTGCAAGCTCTGTAAACCTAGTCAAAATCAAACCGTTCAAGACTCCACATGCTAAACCTGTTAATAAACCTAACAATATCGCTAAAGGCATCGCCACTCCTTTATTAAATGAGTAGCCTAAGACTGTTGCTGATAAAGCCACAGTAGATCCTACAGAAATATCTATTTCACCTAACATTAAAATATATGCCATCGGCAAAGCAATAAACCCTCTTACCAAAAATGTGCTAATAGCTGTCAGTAAATTATTTAAGTCAAGGTAATTGCTGGATATGGAAATATTCATTAGATTCACAGCAATAAATAAAATTATTAGCAAAGTCTCCCAACGAAAAAAGTATGATTTTATCGACTTTTCTCTTGTTGCAGAAATAGATCTTCTTGAACGATTAACCATCAGACGCCCCTCTCTTTTAACATAGATTTTTTAACGGTTCGTTGGACCAAGACATTAATGATAATAGCAACTAAAATAATTAAACCCTTTATCGCAGTTTGCCAAAATTGAGATACCCCAATCATTGGGAGAGATTTTGAGATGATTGACATAGTCAGAGCACCTAAAAACACTCCAAGAACACTACCGCTTCCACCACTAAGACTTACACCACCAATAACACAAGACGCAATCGCATCCATTTCCATACCTAGACCCATATCACTTTGAGCTGAAGCATATAGTGATGTGTACATAGCTCCAGTTAAACCAGCAAACAATCCAGCTATACCATAAACGATAAACTTTACTCGTCTTATTCTAATACCACTTACAGCAGCAGCTTCTGGGTTTGAACCTACTGCATAAATCTTTCTACCAAACTTTGTCCATTTCAGAATAATAAACATGATGATATAACAAATAATTGAAATAAAAAATAAATTATTAATTAAACCAAAAGATAGATTACTTGACTGTGCAAAAGCTTTAAACTCTGGATCAAATTGATAAGCTGAAACCCATTGACTATCTGAGATAATGTAAGTTGCACCACGATAAATATTTGAAAATCCTAGTGTTGCAATAATTGGAATAACCCCTCCATAACTGATAACTAGACCGATTAATAAACCACACACGAAACCAACAAGCGTGCTAACGAAAAACATGATAAATGTGCTAGAGTATACTCCATCTCGCATTAGTAATGATGAAGCCATGCCTGAAAATGCCATAGTTGCGGCTATAGAAATATCAATACCACCTATAATTAACACACTTAACATTCCCAAAGCTAAGGTAAAAGTTGTTGAGTAATTCTTAACCATATCGCTAAAAGTCTTTAGTGTCAGAAAATTGCCACTAGCTAGATGAATCAGTATGGACATAATTATTATTATTAACAAAAGACCAGCTTCTCTTGATTCTTTTAACTTCTTGAATATTCCAATTGAGGTAGTTTGAGAATTTACATCTATTCTGTTATTCATTTTTATTCCAGACCTTTCAGAATTATTCTTTCATCGAAAGTTCTAATATCTCTTCTTGACTAGTTTCTTGAGCTAATAATTCACCAGTCAACCTGCCTTCACACATGACATAAATTCTGTCAGACATTCCTAAAATTTCTGGCATTTCAGAAGAAATCATTATTATAGCAATGCCTTGTTGCGCTAGCTCACCAATAATTTCATAAATAGCAGCTTTTGCACCGATATCTACCCCTTTAGTTGGTTCATCCATAATTAGCACACTTAAATCACTTGCTAATGCCTTTGCCACAGCGACCTTTTGCTGATTTCCACCTGATAGTGAACTAATCGGATTAAAAATACTCGGCGTCCTCACGTCAACCTTTTCTGCCAAATCTTTTGAAGTCATTCTTTCTTTTTCATCATTAATAAAGCCATTATTTGAAAACTTGTCGAGTTCAGACAAAGTAATATTTTTATTAATACTCCAATCAACAATTAAACCTGTCAATTGCCTGTCCTCTGTTAAATGTCCTATGCCCAATTCTAGTGCATCTTTTGGATATTTTATTTCTATCTCTTCATTTTCAAAGTAAATTTTACCTGAATCATGACTAGCAATTCCCAAAATAGATTCAATAACCTCTGTTCTTCCAGCACCAACCAGACCTGTAAAACCAACAATTTCGCCTGCATGAACCTTAAAAGAGATATCTTCAAAAAATCCTTTTCGGGAAAAATTTTCAACTCGCAACTTTTCGGGACCTAACTCTACAAGTGTCTTTGGAAATAGATCTGTAATTTCACGCCCCACCATTGCAGAAATTAAATCATTTTGAGATAAACTTGCTACATCATAAGTTCCTATATATTGGGCATCTCGCAATACCGTTACACGATCAGCCAAACGATACATATCTTCAAAACGGTGAGAGATCAAAATAATAGATTTACCTTCATCCCTTAATTGCTCTGTGATCTTGTACAATTCTTCCGATTCTGATTTAGTTAATGCAGCAGTTGGTTCATCCATAATGATTATGTCAGCATTCATAGACAATGCTTTAGCTATCTCAACAAGTTGCTGTTGAGCAACACTCAGAGCACCCATTAAGTCCGTGGGTGAAAAATTAGCATTTAGGCTTGAGAGCAATCCTTTTGCTTGTTTGTGCATCTCATTCCACTGAATAAATCCACCTCGTTTAATTTCATGGCCTACAAAAATATTTTCGGTAACACTTAGATCTGGATAACTTGTTGCGTGTTGATATATAGCGGCTATCCCGTGGTCCCGTGCAATTAAAGGGTTAGAAATTTTGATAGATTCTCCTCTTAAAAAAATTTCTCCTTTATCAGGTTGATGAACTCCTGTAATAACTTTAATAAAAGTTGATTTTCCTGCACCATTTTCACCCATGATAGCGTGGACTTCGCCTGATTCTAAACTAAAAGAAACTTTATCCAAAGCTCTAACACCAGGAAAAATTTTAGTTATACCCTCCAATTTTAAAATATTGTCTGACATTTTCCCTCCTGATTAATACAATTGGATTTTTATTTAATCTCTTCGATTTAATACTTCAGCCTCATATTCTTCAATATCAGAAAGCCAATCTGAACCTAGGGGTTTATTTTGGAATGCACAATAGTAATCCCAAACTAAGCCAAATGGTAATTCTTTACCACTTTCATATAGGGCAAGACGCTTGCCATAGTTGCCATTGTATTCTGCTTCACGCATTTCTTTTATTGGAGTTAAGCAGGCATTTAGTAAAGCTTTTCTTGAATTTCTAACGCCTATAACCCAAGCTGCAATTCTATTGATAGATGCATCAAAATAATCTAAACCGATAAAGACTCTTTCTTCTAAGTTATTCCAAATAATTTCATTCATTATGTCTTGTAGTTCATCGTCCCAAGTAACAATATGATCACTATCCCAACGAACACCACGACTTACATGTAACATTATTTTGTCAAAAAATGGCATTATTGCAGTCAATTTAGAACTGATCGTTTCTGTTGGATGAAAATGTCCAGCATCTAATGTATATAAAATATCTCTTGTATGAGCATAGTTAAGAGCAAATTCATGATTACATACAGTGTAACTTTCAACACCTAAACCAAACAATTTACTTTCTAAAGCACAAAAGACATTTTCTGATTCAATATCTGCAGAGAAAATTTGATCCAAAGAATCAATCATTACTTCACGTCTTTTTAATGTGTCTACACAGATATCTTTATAACCATCAGGCATCCAAAAATTAATCGCACAGGGTTTACCTGTTCTTTTAGCAAATTCAGCTCCTATTTCACGACAACGTTTTCCATGCTCGATCCAAAACTTTCTTGTTTCTTCATCAAAGGAAGCTAAAGAGAAGTCTCCATCCATTTTCGGATGCGAGAAAAATGTTGGATTGAAATCTAAACCTACATCATTTTTATTTGCCCATTCGACCCATTTTGAAAAATCTTCAATAGTATAAGCATCACGATCTTTTTTAGGATCTGTCTTTTCCGCATAGCTGGCATGCAAGTTAACCTTAACTTTGCCTGGGATCAAGCTTAAAGCAAGCTCCATATCTTTTTTTAGTTCGTCTGCATTTCTTGCTCTGCCTGGATAATTACCGGTAGTTTGTATACCTCCAGTCAAAGTATCTGCACCATCAAATCCTATGACATCGTCACCTTGCCAGCAGTTCATGGAAATTGGAATAGAATTTGCTTTTTCTATTGCCTCATCAATATCGATACCGTGATCTTGGTAGATTTCTTTTGCTAATTCATATTTTTTTGTAATATTATCCACATCTATCTCCATATTTCTATTACTCATGTAAAAACACTTGTTCTAGCAATACTGCAGTACCTGTTTCTGGATCCATTTCCATTTCCATTACGTCTTCCATATACTCGTTCCAACGATCAACAACAGAGCTTTCACTCTGTACTTTTGCAGCATACTCTACACTTTCACATTCATAATATCCAATCACTTGATCGCTATGGTTCCATATGGTGTAATTATGGATGCCTGCTTGATTTAAAACCTCAGTCATTTCTGGCCAAATTTCATCATGTCTTTTAATATATTCATCTAACTTTCCTGGCTTTATCCTTGCTGTCCACATGAATCTTTCCATCTTTACCTCCTACTCCAGATGTTTATGGAATGTTTCACAAAAACAATTTTAAACTTCATGAAAATTAAAAAATAAACAGATCATGTGTTGCCTAAAAAATCATTTCATTTGTGATTTTGTATAATAAAAGCTGCGTTATTTGTACAAAATCACATTATTATAATCGATTTTTCATTATTCTTGTTCATATTATCATAAAAATTGACAATTCACATCAACGTATATTGACTAAAAATCACAATATCTTGACTTTTATTTTGCATTGAAATAAAATACTAGATATTACTAAGAAAAATGTAGTTTACATTACTATCAAAAAACAATAGCATAAGTCAGAAATCTTCAGTATGACAAAAATAACTTTAAATTATAATTTAGATCTTGAACCCCAATCAGAATGGCTATTTATTTCTTCAGTAGCTGAAATAAAATCTAATTTTCCATTTATTCAAGAATTAGGTGATTTTTATTGTAAAGGGGAATATTTTACTCAAAGGAAAAACCTTGAATCTTATTATATTGCTTATACAAAATCTGGTTCAGGTGTCTTGGAATATAACAACACAACATATGAAATTGAGCCATTTCAATTACTCTGGATTGACTGCATGCAATATCAGCGTTATTTTACAAATCCAGATAAGGGAAAATGGAATCAGATTTGGGTACACTTTTATGGTAATTCATGTAAAAAATATTACAATTTGTTTCTAAAACGAAACAATGATAGCAATGTTGTGACTATGCCTGCTAACAATAGTATTACCGAAAAAATTAAATCTTTATTAAAGATATATGAAAACGGAAATAATTTGAACACGGATACTTTTGCGATCTCCATTCTTACAAATATCATGACGCAATGTATCATGGCTACTTCTTCAGTTGAAAATAAAACACCTTATCCAGATTATATTCGAGATGCTATTTCCTTTATTCAAGAAGAT
Source organism: Clostridiaceae bacterium (assembly GCA_012518845.1). Taxonomy (GTDB): domain Bacteria; phylum Bacillota; class Clostridia; order Saccharofermentanales; family DTU023; genus UBA5436. Next base: position 3,351 of record JAAYRJ010000126.1, on the reverse strand, counting down.
TATTCTGAACAGATATCCCTAGAAATGTTGGCAGATCAATTTTCAATAAATAAATTTCATTTTCATAGAATGTTTAAAAAATATCTTGGTACCACACCAAATGAATATTTAATAACAATCCGAATCAATAAAGCTAAAGAATTACTGCGTGCAACAAATTTACAAATAAATCAAATTGCACCTAGAGTTGGTATCGAAAATGTTAGTCATTTTATTAACACTTTCAAAAAATCAGAAGGAATGACTCCGCTAGAATTTAGAAATCAATGGCTTTGGAAATGATAAGCAGTCAAAATGCTTTTTATTTGTAAAAAGCCTTTTGAATAGATTCTTATTGAAAAAAAGGAGCTGTGCTACCAGGTTATCTCCTTGCAGCCAGCCCCTTATTACTCTCAGATAATAATGCTAATTATCTAAAATTATAATCCTTCACACATTAAATCATTAATGACACTATGCAAGTATTCTTGACGTCCAGAAGGTACAGGTTTTTCTTCTAACTTTTCTGCATAATCTGCTAATTCTTCTAAGTTAGTTTCTCCAGAAACAACTTTTGCACCTAGTCCAGAATCGAAGCTTGAGTAACGTTCTTTAACAAAGTCTTCAAGTCTGCCATCTTCGATAATTTTTGCTGCTAGTTTAAGTCCTAAAGCATAATTATCCATACCAGCAATGAACCCGATGGCTTGATCTAATTCATCATTTGATGGACGACGTAATTTTGAGTCAAAGTTGATAACGCCTGTGTCTAAGCCACCTGCTTTGATGACTTCATACATAGCTAGGGCTGTACCTTTTACATCTTTCGGGAATTCATCAGTGTCCCAACCTACTAAGGTTTCTGCATGGTTTGCATCAATAGAACCAAGTAAGCCATTAATTCTTGCAACTCTGATTTCATGTTCAAATGTATGACCTGCAAGGCTTGCATGATTTCCTTCAAGGTTAAGCGTCATGTCGTTATCTAGACCATATTTTTGGAGGAATTGAATTGCAGTTGCAGCGTCAAAATCGTATTGATGCATTGTTGGCTCTTTTGGTTTTGGTTCAATGTAGAAAGCACCTTTATAACCATTGTCTTTAGCATATTTAATCGCCATTTTGTAGAAACGCGCAAGATTATCAAGTTCAAAGCCCATATCAGTATTTAGCAATGTTTCATAACCTTCGCGACCACCCCAGAATGTATAACCTTTAGCATCTAGTTCAATAGCTGCATCTAATGCATTTTTCACTTGAAAAGCTGCTGTTGCATAAGTATCTAGATAAGGAGATGTTGCTCCTCCTTGTTGATAACGAGGATGACCAAAAAGATTGGCAGTAGCCCAGCCCAACTTGATACCTGTACGATCCATATGACCTTTGAAGTAATCAACCATATGTGCCAAATTCTCTTTAAATTCTGTTAAACTTGCACCTTGATCACAGACATCAACATCATGGAAACAAAAATATTCGATACCTAGCTTTTCCATTAATTCAAAGCCAGCATCTGCTTTTGCTTCAGCTAAAGCACGACCTGTTAAGCCACCATAAGAGCGATCTATCGTGCCCACACCAAACATGTCCGTACCATCATAATTTAAGCCATGCCAGTAAGCAAATGAAAATGGTAGATGTTCTGCCATGGTTTTGCCTAAGATTACTTCATCTTTATTGTAATGCTTAAAGGCAAGCATATTTTTTGATTTTGGACCTTCATATTCAATTTTTGGAATGTTTGGAAAAAATTCTTTCATTTTTTGCTCCTTTTTTCATGATTTTTTTACTGTTTCATATTAAATATTGCTTTAATTACTAAATAAATTGATGAACTAAACTTCAGATAATTTCTTATATTGATCTTCTAAAGCCGGATATAAGTCCTTATAAAGCTGATAGTATTTAGAGTAATGTTCCTGATTTTCAGGTTCAAAAGAACTCTTAATTTTTACCACTTTTGAACAACCTTCATCTAGATCTTTAAAGACTCCAGATCCAACACCTGCAAGAATAGCTCCTCCAAGTGATGGTCCCTGATTAGACTCACAAGTGTTCATTGTACAATCAAATATGTTGGCTATGATCTCACGCCAGAGAGGACTTGCAGCTCCTCCGCCAGTTAGCATCATAGTCTCAGCATCAACGTTTAGATCTCTTAAAATCGAAAGACAATCATTGAGTGAAAAAGATACGCCTTCTAAAATCGATCTAATTAGTTGTGGTTTTCCGTGGATAGGTGATAATCCAAAAAACACTCCACGTGCATTTGGGTCCAAATGAGGAGTACGTTCTCCATTTAAGTATGGTAGGAAAATCAAATTATCAGAACCAGGTCTAACTTCTTTTGCCATTTCATCCATAACTTGATAAACATCTACTCCACGCTCATCTGCAATCATTTGTTCTTCTTGGCAGAAACGATTTCTAAACCATTGCAATGATGATCCTGCAGACAAAGTAACGCCCATCAAATGCCATTCGTTTGGTACAGCACTACAGAAAGTGTGGACTCTACCTTTTTCATCTGTGCTAGGTTTTGATGAATGAACAAAGACAACACCTGAAGTACCGATTGTAGTAAACCCAGTTTTATCTTTGATTACACCTACTCCAATCGCTGCAGCAGCATTATCTCCAGCACCACCAACAACTGGTGTGCCAGGTGCTAAACCAGTTATTTTTGCAGCCTCTTCTGTCACATAGCCACTAATATCGACAGACTCAACCAAGCGTGGTAATAAAGCAGGATCAATTTCTAGATCTTCAAGAATTTCCTGAGACCAAGTACGCTCTTTTACATTTAATAGTCCCATGCCTGATGCATCTGAAACATCGGATACATATTCACCTGTTAATTTAAAGCGAATATAATCTTTGGGGAGCAAAATATGTTTGCACTTTGCGTAAATTTCTGGTTCATTTTCTCTTACCCAAAGTATTTTAGGTGAAGTAAAGCCAGTAAGAGGAGGATTAGATGTTAGTTCTATATGTCTTTCCGCCCCTACTATTTGATTGATTTCATCTACTTGTTTGGCTGTACGCTGATCATTCCAAAGAATTGCTTTTCGCAAGACTTGATTATCTTCATCTAGCATTACAAGGCTATGCATTTGCCCAGCAATACCTACACCTTTTACTGAATCTGCTTCAATCTGATTTTTCGTTAATAATTCAGGAATTATACTAGATACAGCATCCCACCATAAAGCAGGATCTTGTTCTGTCCAACCATTTTGTGGCATCTCAAACTCATAGGCTTGGCTGCCTGTGTCAACAATTCGACCATCTGCAGCTAGTAGTAACACCATTGTGCCTGATGTTCCAATATCAATACCAATTAAATATTCCATAGTCGTTCCTTTATTTATT
>JAAYRJ010000125.1 GCA_012518845.1 Clostridiaceae bacterium | reverse complement strand
TCTTTACACTAGGCAAGATAATTGTAAATTCGCTACCTTGATCCAAATGACTTTTTAAATCAATCTGACCTGAATGGAGTTCAACCAATTCCTTAACAATTGAAAGCCCTAAACCTGTTCCGCCATGTGCCCTCGAACCTGTTGAATCTACTCGGTAAAATCTCTTAAAAATATTTTTCTGTGCATCTTTTGGAATCCCAATACCATTATCTACAATTTTTATATAAATATCTTCAACTAAAGTGCCAACATAAACTTTGACTTCACCATATTTGAGAGTATATTTAATTGCGTTACTAACTAAATTCATAATAATTCTTTCAAAAGCAGAAACATCAACAAATGCATAAATAGGATCAGATAAAGAATAGGACGAGATATCTATATTTTTTTGATCTGCTTGAGGATACATGCGTTCAATACATGTTCTAATAATTGGCATTAATTTACGTTTTTCTATATGTGTGAAAATTGCTTTACCGTCTATCCGTGAAAGCAACAACAAGTCATCAATCAATTGTTCCATCCGAATTGAGCCAGTGTAAAGTTTTTCCATATCTTTTTTTACTGCTGCTCGGCTTTTTTCATCAATACCCCAATCGAGTAATGATTCACTATAGGTTTTAATAGTTGTTAATGGTGTTTTAAGTTCATGTGAAACATTTGCCACAAATTCTTTTCTCTGTTGATCCTCTAGTACTTGCTCTGTAATATCTTGGATTAAAATTATATGAGCTGGTCTTTTACTTTTGCCCAACACTCGTTCTTCAACCGTAAGACGATAGGTTTTCTCCTTAATATTTAGAATAATCTCAGATTGTTTTTTTTCTAAAATTAAATCAGAACGCAATTTTTGTTTTTGATCATATAGTTCAATAAAATCATGAAAGTTATGAGGTATTTCTGACAATATTTTGGAGGCTGCTTGATTACTCAAAAGCAAAATCCCATCATGGCTATAGGCAATAACACCCATATTTAATGAAGCTAAGATCAATTGTGATTCATTTTGTTTTGTAGCAACATGTTCTAGCATTTTATGTACTTGCTTATCTTCTTCTTTTCGTCTATTTAAAAAATAAGACCGTGTTAGTAAAACACAGCCTATACTAGTCAAAACAAAAGTAATAATTATAGCTAAAGCAATATCCAAAAAAACCTCTAGTTAATCTAAATTAAGTATTGTTTGCTTCGCGATTAAAATAATAACCTATTCCACGCTTGGTCAAAATATATTGATAATTATCTTGATCTGGCTCTAATTTTTCACGAGTTCTGCGGACAGTAACATCTACTGTTCGCACATCACCAAAATACTCATAGCCCCAAACTTCTTCTAATAAAGTTTCTCTTGAAAATACTTGACCAGCGTTTTTGGCTAAAAACAAGACTAATTCGTATTCTCTTAAAGTTAAATTAATTGGTTCGTCGCCAAGTGAAACTTGATAAGCTTTACGATCAATTATTAAATCCCCAAAACTTAAGATACTAGAGTCTTCAGAAGTAGACTGTTCCGAAACATGTGTGCGTCGTAAAAGTGCTTTTACTCTGGCGATTACTTCACGCATACTAAAAGGCTTAACAATGTAATCATCAGCACCAAGCTCTAATCCAAGTACCTTGTCTATTTCCTCTGATTTTGCTGTCAGCATAATGATAGGTACGATTGTTTCTTTTCTTAGATTACGGCAAACGTCAAAGCCATCAATTTTGGGAAGCATACAATCCAATAAAATTAAATCGGGATCTTCGGAAAGAGCTTTTTTAATTGCTTCTTCGCCATCATAGGCTTCGATGGTTTCATAACCTTCTCTTTGTAAGTTTTCACGCAGAATATCAACAATACTTTGTTCGTCATCTACAATTAAAATTTTCGATGCCATAATAATTCACTTCCTTTGTAATCATCCTATTATAACATATTACAAAACCATGACACAGCAAAAAAAATCTAGAAAAATCATTAGGACATTTGAGAAATTGTTGCTAGTTAAGGTTCGATCATCTCGCTATCTGTTTCTTTAGCAATAATTAAATCTAAAGTCCGCCAAGCTAAGACTGCACATCTAACTCTTTGGGGCATGGTGGAGATGTTTTTTAAAGCAATAGCATCTCCTAATTCATTTTCTAAAACTTCATCATCTGTTATTTCGCCTTTGATCATATTAAGAAAAACTTTAATTGTTTCTTTAGCTTCGGCAATAGTTTTGCCTTTGATGAGACCACATAACAATGAGGTTGATGCTTGGGAAATCGCACACCCAACACCTTCAAAACCAATGTCCTGGATAATGTCATCTTCTATTTTTACTGACAGATGAATATCGTCACCACAACTTGGATTAAAACCTCGTTCGGTGGCTGTGGCATCTGAAACCTCATGGCGGTGACGTTTAGAAGTGGATTGTTCCATAATTATTTGTGAATAAATTTGTCTTAGATCCATATTTTCCTCAGCACAGTTCCCTTAATCCAAATGCATTATTGTACGCACCTCAGCTAAAGCATCAATAAAGGTATCAACTTCTTCTTTTGTGTTATAAAAAGCAAAGCTAACTCTATTTGTTGCATTTTGACCTAAACGTCGATGCAATGGTTGCGTACAATGATGTCCTGCCCTAACAGCAACTCCGTAATGATCCAAGATTGTTGCTACATCATGTGGATGAGCATCTTTTACATTAAAGGCAATAACCGGTGCAGTCATTTCTTGCTTTGCATGGTAAATCTCAATATAATCTAATTTTTCTAATTTTTCTTTGGTATATGAGGTTAAAGCATTTTCATAATCAGCTATTGTTGGAAGACCTATTTTGTTGATATATTCAATTGCAGAAGCAAGGCCTACCATACCCCCAACATCTTGGGTACCTGATTCAAACTTATATGGTAACTCGGCAAAAGTAGAACTATAATCTTCTACATATTCGATCATTTCACCACCATATAGAAAAGGTGGCATCTCAGACAGTAGCTCTTTTTTGCCATAGAGTACACCGATCCCAAAAGGCGCTAACATTTTGTGACCAGAAAAAGCTAAAAAATCACAATTTAAGGCTTTTACATCTATTTTTGCATGTAGTGCTAACTGAGCTGCATCTACTACTGTAATTGCTCCAACTGCATGCGCCAGCTCAATAATTTTTTTGCTATCCGGCATAGTTCCAAGTACATTAGAAGCTGCTGAAAAAGCAACAATCTTGGTTTTATTTGATAATTTAGCTTCATAATCAGCCATATCGAGAGTATAATCGTTATCTTTAATATCTATATATATTAATTCTGCACCTGTTTTTTCAGCAACAAATTGCCAATTGACACAATTTGAATGATGTTCCATGCGTGTAATCAAAATATGATCGCCTGGTTTAAGATAACTTAAACCATAGGCGTAAGAGATTAAATTAAGAGATTC
>JAAYRJ010000014.1 GCA_012518845.1 Clostridiaceae bacterium | reverse complement strand
CATCCCTTCAATGATTGTTACGACTGGTCTAGCCTTAATTTATGAGTCTTTAGCTAGCTTTATAGCTGGCGGTGTGGAGCAAACTTTGCCATCAGAATTACGTGGATTTGGTAAAGCTCCAGGAAATATTATTTTAGCAGCAATAGCCTTTTTCATTGCTTTCTTTATTTTAAATTACACAAAAATTGGTACTTATACATATGCTATTGGTAGTGATGAAAGAATAGCTGAAAATATGGGTATCAATGTAGATAGATATAAGGTACTTGCTTTTGTTATAAGTGGTTCCTTTATAGGTGCTATGGGAATTCTTTCTATAAGTTATGGATCTTCAATGGTTGCTCAAACTGGTATGGCTTCAATGAGCAGAAACTTTATTCCGACTATGGGTTGTTTCTTTGGTGTAGCTTTTAGAAAATATGGCACACCATTACCTGCAATTCTTATTGGACAGTATGTTATTAATATTATCTTCTATGGTTTCATTGCTTTGGGTGCACCTACTGCAATCCAAAATGTTATTACTGGCTTAGCCTTACTAATTATCGTCATGTTTGCAACAGAAGTTAAAAAAGGAGAGGTGGTAAAATAATGACTCAAGAAATTTCAAATAATATTCCTGAAAACAAAAAAATCCGCCTACAGATTAAGAATTTGTATAAAAGCTTTGGTATTACTAGAGCTGTTCAAGATGTAAGTTTTGATCTTTATGCTGGTGAAGTCCACGCATTGATAGGCGAAAATGGTTCTGGAAAATCAACACTTGTTTCGATGCTGACAGGAATTCATGAAAAAGATTCTGGTACATTTATACTTGATGGTGAAGAGATTAATCCAACTAATCAGGTAGAAGCTAATAAAATGGGAGCATCGATAATTGTTCAAGAATTAGGAACACTTTCTGGCTTATCAGTTGCTGAAAATATCTTTTTAGGTCATGAAGATCGCTTTGTTAATATGGGTGTTAAAAACACTGGCAAAATGAATAAAGAAGCCAGCGATCTTTTAAAAAAATACGGTTTCACGCATATTAATGTTACTGATCCTATCGATCGCTATAATTTTGAAAATCGTAAATTAGTTGAAATTGTAAAAGCAACTTATTTTGGACCCAAGGTTGTTGTTATCGATGAAACTACAACAGCTCTATCACAAAATGGTCGTGATGAATTATTCAAACATATGGATCGCATCAGAGATGAAGGTGACACTGTTATTTTCATTTCGCATGACTTGCAAGAAGTTATAGATCATAGTGATCGTATCTCAGTTTTGCGTGATGGTGTTTATATAACGACTGTAAATAGTGAGGATACAGATGAAGACGAACTAAAAAAATTAATGGTTGGTCGTGAGTTAAGTGGTCAATATTATCGCGAAGATTATGGTGAAGAGATTTCTGATGAAGTAGTCCTAGATGTAAAAAATGTTTCTGTACCGGGTGAACTAAATGATGTTAGTTTTCAATTACATAAAGGTGAAATTCTTGGATTTGGAGGTCTTTCCGGCTCAGGTATGCATGAGATAGGAAAGGCGATTTTTGGAGCATCTTATGATCGTACTGGCACAGTTGTATTAGCTGATGGTACCGAAATAAATGATATTCCAACTGCTATTGATAAAAGTATAGCTTACACTTCAAAAGATAGAGACACTGAATCTATAGTTTTAAACCAATCAATTGTTGAAAATATTTGTATGCCGTCATTAGATGAGACTAGAGGAAAAGGTGTACTAACAACAACAAAAATGATTGAATTTGCTTCACCGCTTGCTGAAATGATTCAGGTAAAGATGGCAAGTATAAGACAATTTGTTTCAGAATTATCTGGTGGTAATAAGCAAAGAGTTGTATTAGCAAGATGGATAGGAAAAGACTCAGATATTTTAGTTCTAGACAGTCCGACCCGTGGTATTGATGTCAAGGTAAAACAAGATATTTATACTTTGATGGATGATATGCGCAAAAATGGCAAAGCAGTTATTTTAATTTCGGAAGAGTTGATGGAATTAATTGGTATGTGTGATCGAATTCTTATTATGAAAGATGGCGAAATCAATGGTGAAGTTCAAAGAGATGTTGATTTGAGCGAAAATCAATTGATTACGATGATGATATAGGAGGCGCAAAGTGAATTCAAAAGATTCAAATACTTCAGCAAGTACAAAATCATTAGATAGTATAAGATTTAAAACATTGATTTTTGAGAGAATGCGCTCTTGGTTACCTATAGTAGGTTTAATAGCTATTGCATTTCTCTTTAATATCCTAACACAGGGTAGACTTTTATCTCCTAGTAATGTTGAGCTATTATTAAGCCAAGTTTATATGTTGATGATTGCAACGACTGGTGTGTTCTTTATTATTACTATTGGCGGTTTGGATTTCTCTCAAGGTTCGATTCTTGGTATGGCTTCAATTGCCATTTGTGTTGTCTCTCGCTTTAGCATCCCTCTTTCTTTAGTTGCGGGTATGCTAACAGGTGCAGCAATGGGAGCAGTGAATGGTTTTTTCCATGTTGGTCGAAAAATCAGATCATTCTTTGTTACCATTTGTACTATGTTCCTATTCAGAGGGGTTATTGCTTATTTAACCTCTGATTCTCCAATTGTTGCAACAGCTACAATGATAAATTATGATACAACTTTGGTGAAGCTGAGTATTACTCTGGTTGTCTTAGCAGTTGCTATTTTTGTTTATAATTTTACAAAAATAGGAGTTCAGACAAAAGCGATTGGCTCGGGAGAGAAAGCCGCAAGATTTGCTGGTATAAAAACAGATAAAATTAAATTTTTTATTTACGTGATGGCTGGTGCTATTACGGGTCTTGCAGCTTTTGTTAATGTAGTTAAAGTTGGTTCAGTTACTTCATCTTCTGGAAATCAATTAGAAACACAAATCTTGATTGCATTAGTTCTTGGTGGTACACCTATTTCTGGTGGTGCTAAATCTAGAATCTCAAGTGTTGTGATTGGCTCACTTTTATACATTGTATTAAGTAGTGGTCTGATCATGTTAGGTTTAACAACAGAGCAACAGCAATTGATTCAAGGAATTGTATTCTTAACTTTTGTTGCTATTTTTGCAGATCGCTCATCACTTGAGGTTATAAAATAATACTTCATAACAATATCGTTAACTAAGCTATTTTTATCAAATAGCTTAGTTACATAGAAAGGGAAAAAATGAAAAAAGTATATTTTTTAGTAGGGAGTCAAAATTTATACGGTCCTGAAGCTCTAGAAGTAGTTAGAAAACAGAGCCAGGAGATGGTTGATAATCTTCAAAATGAATTAAAAGACGTCATTAATATAGAATTGTTACCTACTGTTATTGATTCAGAAACATGCGTAGAAGATATGAAGATAGTCAATAATGATGATGATTGTATTGGCATTATTTGTTGGATGCATACTTTTTCACCAGCAAAAATGTGGATTAAAGGTTTGCAAATCCTAAATAAACCAATGCTGCATTTGCATACTCAATATAATCGTGAATTACCCTATTCAACGATAGATATGGATTTCATGAATCTAAATCAGGCAGCGCATGGTGATCGCGAATTTGGCTTTATTGTTTCTCGCCTAGGTATCCCGCGTGAAGTTGCTGCTGGTTATTATCTTAACTCTAATGTGCTGGATAAAATTAGAAGATTTATTCGTGTTGCCAAAGCAATTCAATATAGTAAAAATTTGAAAGTTGCAATGTTTGGTAATAATATGCGTGATGTATCTGTTACAGATGGTGACCGGGTTGAAAGTCAAATTAGATTTGGCTGGGAAGTTAATTATTATGGCATAGGTGATCTGGTAGAATTGATCAATAACGTAACAGATGCAGAAGTTGCTACAAAAATGTCTGAATACAAAGAGAAATATGAATTCAACACTGATGATCTTGATTCTGTTGAAGTTCAGGCAAAATATGAAGTTGCTTTAGATAAATTTGTGGCAGCAAATGGAGTAGGAGCTTTTACAGATACTTTTGAAGATTTACATGGCATGGAACAATTACCTGGTCTTGCTGTTCAAAACTTAATGGACAAAGAGATTGGATTTGGTCCAGAAGGTGATTATAAAACAGCTGCTCTTGGACCAGTATTACAAATGATGGCAAGAGACAAAGACGGTGCCACAGGCTTTATTGAAGATTATACTTATGATTTGACTGAAGGTGAAGAATTGGAATTAGCTTCTCATATGCTTGAAGTTCCACCTGCGTTTGCAGCAGAAAAGCCTAAAATAGAAGTTCACCCTTTGGGAATAGGTGGTAAGGCAGATCCAGCTAGGCTCGTTTTTGACGGTGTTTCAGGAAAAGGCATACAAGTTTGCATGACTGACATGGGTGATCGTTTCCGCATTGTTTGTGCAGAGATAGAATTAGTTGATATTCCTAAAGAAATGCCTAATTTACCAGTAGCACGCATTTTGTATCGTCATGAACCTAATTTTGAAATAGGAACGACAGCATGGCTAATGGCCGGTGGCGGACATCATTCTATTGTTTCTACTGCCCTTGATGCTGCTGATATTAAATTATTTGCTCATTTAACTAATACAGAGTGTATAGTAATAGATAAACATACAACCGAAAAAGATTATTACTCTTATTAATCAAGGAGCTCTGCAAAGAAAATATCTCAATAAAATTCAAGAAGGTATTATGAGCAAAAACAAAGCAAAATATCAACAAGTTATTGATTGGCTTGTAAATGAAATTGAAAATGGCAATTATTCGGAAGGGGAGAAAATCCCTTCCGAATTTGAATTGTGTGAACTATTCGGTTTTAGTAGGCAAACTATTCGTAGGGCTACAGATGAATTAGTCGCCAATAGCTACTTGTCTCGCATTAAAGGTAGTGGTACTTATGTAGGTCATCGTTTTCGAAAAAGTCAATTCAATTCCATCGCCGTAATTGTGACCTATGTTGATAATTATATTTTCCCGAAAACCTTAAAAGGTATAAGTGATGTTTTGACTGAACAAGGACGCTCAATGTCTGTTTATTATACAGATGACAATGTTTTAAGAGAGCGAGAAAATCTAGAATTACTCCTAGCCGAGAATCGTATTGACGGCATTATAATTGAGCCAGCAAAATCGGCGTTGCCAAATCCAAATTTTGATTTATATGATCAGATATTTGCTCTCAAATTGCCAGTTTTGTTTATTAATGCAAT
>JAAYRJ010000124.1 GCA_012518845.1 Clostridiaceae bacterium | reverse complement strand
AGAACCAAAATAGATTTGGTAAATTGAGAGTATGACAAAGAGATACTAAAGCAACATCTAAAGACTTTGTGAAATCAACATCCTTCTTTCTCACAACCTTGGTTTTGGCTGAACTTAAGAGTTGATCGCCAGCGTATATTTTTCCTTCTAAATACATCTCATCAACCTACAAAAAATAATGATATTAGACTCCCGATTGTCAGATAAAACTATTACTTGAGCAAAGCAATCTCTAGCACTTCGTCCACAGTTTCAACAGGTGTGATTTTTAGATCCTTTTTTACTGATTCAGGGATATCATCAATATCGCGAGTATTGTCTTTGGGTATTAATATCTCTTGGATCCGCTTACGATGTGCAGCAACAGCTTTTTCTTTTAATCCTCCTATTGGCAATACGCGCCCTCTTAAAGAAATTTCACCAGTCATAGCTAAATCATGTCTAATCTTTTTGCCACTAATTGCAGATGCCAGTGCAGTAACAATCGTAATTCCTGCCGAAGGACCATCTTTGGGAACAGCACCTGCTGGTACGTGGATATGAATGTCATGATTACTGATAAAATCTTTATCAATTTTTAGCAAATCAACTCTTGAACGACAATAACTGAGAGCAGCAACAGCACTTTCTTTCATTATATCTCCTAAGTGACCTGTTAATTCCAGTTTACCACTGCCTGGTAATATATTGGCCTCAATAGCTAAAGTGTCTCCACCCGCACTTGTCCAAGCTAAACCATTCGCCACACCTACTAAATCTTCTTTTTCTATTTCATCATAAAAATATTTTCTTTTCCCAAGAAATTTTTCTAAATTTTCTGCCTCTAAAGAATAATGATCAATATCGTCTTCAATTATTTTAATAGCAATTCGACGACATACAGTTGCTAATTCTCTTTCTAATTGTCTAACCCCTGCCTCAGCCGTATAATAATTAATGATTTTACGAATCGTTTCATCTGGTAAAGTAACCTGTTCTTTTTTCAGACCATTTTCCTTAATTTGTTTTGGTAAAAGAAATCTTTTTGCTATTTCCATCTTTTCTATTTCTGTATAGCCAGAAATAGAAATCAATTCCATTCGATCAAGAAGGGGATCGGGGATCAGGTCAGCAGAGTTTGCAGTAGTAATAAATAATACCTTAGATAAATCATATGGTATTTCAACATAATGATCACGGAAAGAATTGTTTTGCTCTGGATCTAAAACTTCAAGCAAAGCAGATGAAGGGTCACCTCTAAAATTGCTTCCCAACTTATCAATTTCATCTAACAGAAATAGTGGATTATCTGTATCAACATGACTTATTCCTTGCATGATACGCCCAGCCATTGCGCCAACATAAGTACGCCTATGACCTCTTATTTCAGACTCATCTCTGATTCCACCTAAAGACATCCTAATATATTTTCTACCGACAGCTTCTGCAATTGATCTAGCAATTGACGTTTTTCCAACCCCTGGCGGTCCAACTAGACAAAGAATAGGACCTTTGACAGAAGTCTCACCTTGTTCAAATTTTAATTTTCTTACGGCTAGATACTCAATAATTCTCTGTTTAACATCTTTGAGTCCATAATGATCTCGATCCAAAACTGTACGAGCATTTTCAAGATCTATTGCTTCTTCATCTACTCTACCAAATGGCAAATTAATAACCATCTCAAGCCAATTTAATTGTACATTTGCTTCTGGAAAATTGGCTGGCATTCTCGAAACTCGTTCAATTTCTTTGTCAACTTTTTCACGGTATTCTTCAGGCATTAAACTTTTACTAAGTTTTTCACGCAGAACATCTAACTCATGAACATCGCTAGTTCCGTCTCCTAATTCATCCTCGATAGTTCGCATCTGCTCCCTAAGGAAATAATCTCGCTGATTTTTGTCAATAGCTTCTTTTACTTTAGCATCAATTTCTTTACTATATTGATTTAATTGCAACTCTTCATTTAGAGAAAAAATAACTTTTT
>JAAYRJ010000013.1 GCA_012518845.1 Clostridiaceae bacterium | reverse complement strand
TAATATTGCTAAATGAAAAACCTGTACCAGAACCATCATATTGATTGTATGGGATAACAGTATCTTTCAAACCACCAGTTTCACGAACAACCGGTAGTGTACCATAACGCATTGCAATCATCTGTCCTAAACCGCAAGGCTCAAACATTGAAGGCATTAAGAAAATATCTGCAGAGGAATAAAGTCTTCTTGAAAGATTTTCGTCAAACATAATCATCGAACGAACTTTATTAGGATGATACCATTCCAAATCATGGAAAGCATTTTCATAAAATGTGTCACCTGTTCCTAAAATAATTAATTGAATGTCCTCTTGCAACAACTCGTCTGCAATATGTAACAGCAAATCCAAACCTTTTTGAGAAGTCAAACGTGAGATCATGGTAATTACTGGAACATCCGCTCTTTGCTCTAGACCAATTTCTTCTTGAATTGCAAGCTTACAGGCTTCTTTACCCTGCTTAAAGGTACGTACCGAATAATTCTTGGCAATTTCTGAATCTGACTCAGGATTATACGAATCAATATCGATTCCATTTAAAATTCCTTTAACTTTCCAGGAATTAGCAGCTAACAAATGATTTAGACCTTCACCATAATAATCTTGCATGATTTCCATAGCATATGTAGGTGACACCGTAGTCACACGATTGCTGAATAAAATTCCAGCTTTCATGAAGTTTGGTACTCCATCTTTAAGAACACATTCTTCGGTCATATAACGATCTTGCAATTCCATTAGATCTTGAATACGCTCACGACCATGTATTCCCTGGAATTTCAAATTATGGATCGTATAAACACAGTGAACATCATGATGATAACCGTGAGATTTATAATGTGATTCTAACAAAACTGGAATCATGCCGGTTTGCCAATCATTCAGATGTAAAATATTAGGTTGAAATTTCATTGGCTCGCCCAAAGCTTCTAGCACAGCTCTTTGGAAAAAACTAAAGCGTTCAATATCAAATGAATATTCCAAATAAATAGACTCATGTCCAAAATAGTACTCATTATCAATAAAATATACAGGAATACCATTAACATCCATTTTAAACAAGCCACTGTACATTGTACGCCAGCCTAGTTTATTCATGGACCAGCGCATGAATTCCAATTGGTCACCGTAACGATCTTTTATTTGTTTATATAAAGGCATGATGACTCTGGCATCATGTCCAGCATCACGAATAGCTTTTGGTAGTGCACCCATAACATCACCTAGACCTCCAGTCTTTGCAAGGGGTGACATTTCAGATGTAACAAATAATATATTCATTTAAACGATTACTCCTTTTCCTATAACAACAGGATGCTCTCTTGTACCTTGTAACCTAACACCGGCACGAATAACTGTATCTTTATCGATAATTACATTATTTAATTCTGCACCATCCATAATTTGAGCATCTTGCATAATTATACAGTTTTCTATTTTGCAATGATTACCAATATTCACGCCACGGAAAATAATGCTATTATGCACTGAGCCCGCAATGTCACAACCATCAGAAATCAAGCTATTAACAACAGAATTTCCAGACAAATACCTTGCTGGAGCTTCATTTTTAACTTTAGTATATACTTTACTTTCACTCTTAAATAAGGACTTCCAAACATTTACATCTAATAGCTTCATAGAGCTTGAAAAATAAGTTGCTATCGAGTTTATTCTAAGAACTGGTTTGTTAACCTTAAAACCTTCGATCCTTAATTCTTTATATTTACCTAAGAGGAATTCAACATTAAATATTGTCTCACCTCTTGCAATTGAATCAGATAAAATATCTAACAACAGATTGCGGGTCATTACACAAACACCTAACGAAGTGGTAGTACTTACTGGACTGTCAGCATCAATTAACAAATCAGTTAAGACATTATCTTCAAAAGTAAGTGAATAAACCGGTGATCCGTATTCTTGTCCATCTTCATCGTACATTATTGTAATATCTGCTTCGTTGTCGACGTGTGCACTGATTAACTCACCAAGATCCATATTGGCTATTAAATTACTTTCAGAAATAACAACATATTGTTGAACTGAATGTT
>JAAYRJ010000123.1 GCA_012518845.1 Clostridiaceae bacterium | reverse complement strand
TGTCTTTCCCGCACACGCGGGGGTGATCCCACTAGTCAAGCCTTAAATTCTTTAAAACGGTGGTCTTTAATTGATAGCTTATTTTTTATGCGCAAGATGGGCTAAAGAAGGCAGTCGCTGATGAATGCGTAAAAACAGCAATTGATAGCATTTCTGTAATTGTTCCTTTTCAAAATGAACTGGCTAAAGACATTGTGGTAAAGGTTCAAATTGACGCGCTGAGAAAATTTCTATTTCTCTTGATTAGTAAGTGTTCTCTAATTACATATAAATATTTATTTTATAATTCAACAAAATAAAATATGGCAGACAAAATTTCCGGTTTTGATTTTCCCTGATTCTGGAAGGGTTTATTTTAACGATAGGAGAAGTAAAGAGCATAAATGGCAAGGTAATATTCATCATTTAATAGCGGGATATAATTGGTTCGCCGAATTATATCTCTGAATTATATTAAGTTTTATTCATCTATAATAGAACCCATTAAGAAAACGAAGGATGTACAAAATGCGAGTCGTTACCTGGAATTGCAATGGTAAATTTAGAGAAAAGTATCGGGCAATCAAAAAACTTGATGCAGATATTTACGTAATCCAAGAGTGTGAAAATCCTGAGATAACTGGCGTTGTGGATTATCAAAAATTTGCCCAGAACCATATTTGGGAAGGTCATAATAACAAGGGTCTTGGTATCTTTGCAAAGAAGGAAGTATCTTTGAAAAATAATTTTTGGAAACCTTTTGGCTTAGAATGGTTTATCTCTTGCACTATAAATAATGAAATTACTCTTGTAGGTATATGGGCCTGTGGTAACTACATAGCGGATATATACGTTTACTTGCAAATTTACAATAAACGTTTGAGCATTAGTCCAAACAAGCTAATTTGTGGAGATTTCAATAGTAATACTCGTTGGGACAATAAAAGAAAAATAAGAACACATACGGCAGTCGCTAACAAGTTGGCAGAACAAGATTTATTCAGTGCTTATCATATGTTTTTCCAGGAATCGCAAGGAAAAGAAAGCAAACCTACTTTCTTTATGCATAGACACAAAGACAAACCTTACCACATAGATTACATGTTCTATAACCCGCTTAAGATAAGCAATTTTTCAGTAGGTAGTTTTGAAGATTGGATTGCTCTTAGTGATCATGTACCATTAATTTTAGATATTTCTTTAAAAAAGGTTTCTAGAGGGTGAAAGTAATGAAAAAGCGATTATCTGATTTCTGGTGTTTTAATCGTTTCAAGCACTCAAAATTGATTACCTATGAAAATATTAAATGGGAAGGACCTTTCGCTTGGCCGCGATTTGAAACAAAAAATAATTTAAAATGTCTTCCTGATGGTGCCGGGATCTATCTTTTCACTTATGATTATAAAGATGGGTTTATAGTGCGTTCTTGTGGCATAACGAACTCCTTTAAAAGACGGTTTTCTCAGCATACGCGAGAATATAGAAAAGGGAATTACACTGTGCTTGATGTAAATTACGCGCAACGAGGGGAGCGCAAAGAACTTTGGCATGGGTGGGGATATGCGAAGCAACACAGGAAAGAATTTTTCGAGCATGAAGAACAAATTATGCAATTTATAAATATAGAACTAGAAGCATTCAGGCTTTTTATTGCCCTCGAAGATGATCGAAGGAAAAGAGAAAGAATCGAATTTGCGATCATGCATCACATTTACGGT
Source organism: Clostridiaceae bacterium (assembly GCA_012518845.1). GTDB lineage: Bacteria > Bacillota > Clostridia > Saccharofermentanales > DTU023 > UBA5436. The sequence goes on along the minus strand of JAAYRJ010000123.1, from coordinate 117 downwards.
GCTAAACAGTCGTGGTCCGATCTAGTAGATGGACAAATGGCCTTAAGAGGTAGAGCTAATTCTGAAATTCCAGTTAAAGCGACTAATGTTAGCGAATACAAGATTTTTGGTCTTCCA
>JAAYRJ010000122.1 GCA_012518845.1 Clostridiaceae bacterium | reverse complement strand
TTTACTTAAAAAAGTGCGCAACAAGGTAAGGGTACTAATATTGAGACACTACAATCCTGGTATGGATTGCGTACTTCAATATGTATCCTTTGCCCTTATTGCAAATCAGGCATTTGATATTTTTTTAATCTATCTAAAGTGTATAATGAAATTCTGCATTGCGGTCGGACATGGTTATGCCCGTTTTGAGCATAAAAAATAGGCTAATACTACTTCATTTATAAAAATGAAGTAGTATTAGCCCGCATAAAATCAACAAAACAAAAACGGACATGAGCATGTCCGCTTTTTCATAAAGTTACATCATATTTTTTTAAAAAATCTCTTGTTTCATCTACTGATTTCCCTTGAAAATACATTAAAACATATCGATACCATTGATGACTAGTTACTCTTGTTGATAATCGATGTGCGGATTGATCTATAATGTGAAAACTAATTTCAGGTGGTAAGTATAAAGCTATACATATCGCCACTAAAGTTTCCAAGCTACCATTAGATTCACCATTGAAAATCCTTCGTACTTGACGATCATCCATAGGGATTTTTGCTGCTATTTCTTTATAGGTTAACCCGCGCCAATCTTTAACTTTAGCTAAGCAATCACAAAAATCATTACTCATCTTTCCGTACATTTCCATATTCTCCATGATAACTTTTTCCAAAAATAATTCTTGTTTTTCTGGTGTTGAATTTTCGTAGCCTTGATGAAAACTAATATCAAATTCAAATGGGGAGTTCTCATCTCGATTCAGCACACATTCACTATGATAATTTGCACCTATTCTGTCACTCGAGCGTACTGTAATTGTAAAAACCAAACAACATTCATTCATGTTGTGCCTTGCATAATTTGTTAATGTTAAATTACCAAATAAATCTTTTTCAACATATTTAGGAGTGTTTAATACAAAATGCGAATCTATATAAACATAGCGACCGCTAGATGTAAGCTTTGCAAAATCAGCATCAGTGAATGATAATATTCCCGCATCGACTGCTCCAATTGAAAAAGTTTGATTTCTTTCTAATGTTCCTTTTTTAAAACTATGTGTAGGTATATACCTACCATCGATGAAGTTAAATGCACCAATAGCTTCCTCATAACCCACATCAATCATTCTGATTTTCGCAGCCAATCGAGAAACACCAAAAAACTCAGCTAATTTATCGATAGTCTCTTCTATTATAACTAACAAATCATTGGTGCCTTTTTCTTTCATTAAATCCTGAATTATAGAATATGCTTCTTGTTTAAACATATTCAGTGGCATCAATATCTTAGGAGCTAAGCTATTAGCCTGCCATTCCATCCAATCAATATATTCCTTTTTATTACCTTTAACTCCACCTGATACCTTACAATTAATTTTTGTTATATCTTCATCAAACAAATTTTTAAGCATAAATGCTTTTTTATGTAAATGCCAGTGAACACATTCATGAACAATAGTATTATTATATGAACCTAAGTTTCTAAGAAAAAAACAATTAGGGTCTACAAAAATGCTACCTTTTTCAACCTTTTTCTCTATTGTTTTATCATGCGTTTCATCGTAAAATGTACTTACAGTATCCTTAAAATAAATTTGCCCAAAGATACTATTATCTTTTGAAATTCTAGTCATATGAACAGTTAAACCCATCTGTCTTGCTAATAATTCTGGATCTATTTTGATTGGAGTAATTAAAGCTTCTGGATAATGTTCTTTTAAAAAATTAGTTGCCACATTATCTAAATCTTCCTTGTAAATAATGGGTACAAAATATTCAGATAATCCATTTTTGATTTTTTTTCGATTTTTTCTCTGGTTATATATATCGATGTGTTTAATTACAAAATTTTTAAAATGGGTATCCAAATTAATAGTACATTCATAGTGAAACCATTGATAACATATTTCTTGTTCATCAACTAACCGTTTATTTATATCACTAACCTCAATGTGAGCTTCTAATAAAATATCGAAATCGATTTTTGTTCCAGGTAAATCTTCTATGTAAATTTGTTTTATTTCTATATCTGATAAGTTTACTTCATCAATTTCTTCAACAACATTTAGGCGTAGTTCTAAATTTTCTACTTGGTCTGTTATGAAGTCCTGAAGGGCTTCAAACAACTCATTATAATATTTCTCTTTCACATAATTAGTAAATGAATGTTCTAGCCCCATACGCAAGACTCCCTTTCTATTTATATTTACCAATATGCATTTTATACGTGTCCCAGGTAAAGTGTACGATAGTTAATGATGCGTTCATTGCTAATTTAGCGTATCGCACAGGTAATTCTGTATAATTCTTTCCTTTACCATGCCCATCACCTTTATCATTTCTAAGAGAATTTAAACCATCAACTACCTGAATGAAACTACTTAGTATTTTCTTAACATCATTATTATTTTTAGCTGAGACATTTTCTTTCGGATCTAGATTTAATTTTAAAAACACTTGTTTTCTTAATTGTACTACAGTGGATGATGGAGAATATTCCTCGTCAAATTCATCTAAAATGTGTTTGAAACAGGACTCTAATAGTTCTTTAGATTTCCCTATCACATCCGAAGGTGATTCTTCAACTAATGACATCATTATGCTGAGTTGACTAGCTATATAGACATCATTAAACTTTTCTTTGACATCAGTAACCAATGTACTGCTAAATGTTTGATTAGTTGAAAACTTTGACATAAGCGCTTTCAATTTCGGATAAAGATTTCTCTTTTCAACCGTAAGTAAATCTTCAATGTTTTGATATTCTATATATTCAATTAAATCAGTAACTAATTTTATAATTTCACCATCGTCAGCTTGATTTATAAACTCAACAAAGGATTTTCCTTTTGATAACTTATATTGCGTTTGGAGTGGTATTCCAACAGAATTCAGCGTAAAATCATCAAATTCTGAATTACTAAAATTCAAAACATACCCACCATCATTAAAAAAAGTACTAATGAAATTTTTATCATTAAAGCTAAGCAAACCCTTACACACCTCGCAGTCTTACTACATGTTTTAAGGATAACATCGACTCTTTATGCATCAAACGATATGCATAAAGAGTCATAACACTATAATTACTAATCAATCTTTATATCTAATAATGTCTTTTCAACTGTATCCACAAATAGATTAATAGATTTCAGGAAATCTTTTCCTGATTTATCAGCAATATTTATAAAACAAGCCGTTATTACATAAGGATTAAATATATCTGAATTTAAAGTGAGCGTCTCCGGTCTTTTGTTTAAAAAAGAAGGATACAGTAGAATTACTTTTTTACTATTTAATAATCTTGCATATGTAACAATTTGATAAATATCGCTATTATTAAAGACATTATAAGCTTTATTTTTAACATCTAAAACTCCATAAGCAGAAGGTAAATAGTCATAACTTTCATCTTCTACAAGATAACGATAAACGATATCCGGTTGATATTCTCTACTATCATAACAATTATCACTTTTTAGAATATCTGCAAATTTCTTGGAATTTTCCCATGTGAAAAACTCCCTTTTATCTGGAGTTTCTTTTAATATTTTAATAACAAAATCCTCAAATAACCTATCGAAATTTATAATAAAACTTTCTGTTCCAATTGTGTTTCCCACATCTTCATAATCTAATTGATCTATTATCATTGATGCGTAAATCAATGTATTTCGATACCTTGAAGTATTGGAATTAAAATTTATATTCTTTAATAATTCGCTACCATTTTTAACATTTGGAGATACATTTTCAAAATACATTAAAAGTTTTGTAGCAGTTGAAGTATATTTCTTTACATTTTTTAGTTTCATTAAAGCAGTAGCAATAAGTCTATTAATATCATTATTTAATGAGAGTCTTGATACCTTTGTGTCGACATATTTCTTTTTGTTTAAAAGATAATTCTTGTAGGTGCTGGGATAATGGACATTACCTTTAATAGTTCCAAGCTTTTCATTCGATATTCGATAGGACTGTATAATACCCAACTGAATATTTTTTTGAAGGTTTTCCAAAAAAAGCTCCGCAACATCTACCTCATTTTGGGCTTCTGAGATATCTAATACAGACGAACTATCAGAAGTCCTATACCCATAAACATATAAGTACATTCGAAAAATATGCTCGAATCCTATTTCATTATACTTTGGTTCCAAATTTATTTTGCGAACAGGTGTTACAAGATACCCAACATAGGATTGGCTTATAGTTAAAATAGAGTTGTTCTTTTCTTCTCTCGCCCATCTTATATTGTTCTTATGTACAAATTGTTCAAAATAACTAAATTCTTCATCCAATACATTTATAATTGTTTGTCCAGCAGTCTCAATTTTATTAAACATTCACTCACCTACACTTGAAACTCTGCTTGAAAAGCTATTTTAAATTCATCTATATCTTGAATACCATCTGCAAGGTTTTCACCAACTATAGTATTTATTGCATTAATATCATTAAAACTATATTCCACCAAAGTTGGTAATAGCACAAAATTAAATTGATTTTTAAACTCTTCAAAGTTCCAAATAAAGTCATCACCTGTTTTGTTTGGAATGAAATAAGATTGCCCTAAAATCAATTCGGAATCACCTAACGTTTCTAAAATTCTTTGATTTATAATTTTTAATATGTTACCTAGGTCAAAATCTTCAAGAATGACCTTTTCTGATAAAAAGTCGTAATTTGGTAATAAATTTATAAAAGCAAAACGCCTTCTGATTGCTAAATCTAAAAATGCTATGTTTCTATCACTAGTATTCATCGTTCCTACAATATATAAATTATCGGGAATGTTTAATTCTTTAATTCCTTTAATTGGACGTGAAAGTTTTACCGAATATCCTCTATCTAAAGTAAGGATTGTCTCACCAAATATTTCTGCAATATTACCTCGATTTAATTCATCGATTACAAATAGGTATTTATTATTTTTATCCTGCTTTGCTTTTTCTACAAAGTCTAAAAACAAGCCTTTTTGAGTTGAAACAATCGTTGCATTTTGGTCATTTACCGTCAACGTCTCAGATCCTATAAAATCTTCATAAGAATAGTTAGCGTGAAATTGAACCATTTCTGTTTCTGCAAACTCTCCACTATTTTTTAATAGATTGGTGTATCTAGATTTCCCAACTCCAGGAACCCCCGTCAATACAATTTGCTTTTTATAAAGTAGCGTATCTAGTATTTCCTTATCTGAGGGATTATCACCACTTAAAGCTAAATATTGTGTCGTTTCTTCTTTGGTCAATAGATTTTGTTGGTACTCCTCTGAAGTACTGATTGATTCAACCTCAGGTTGTTTTTTAGTATCAAACTCAAACTTATCTCTTATTTCCGAACCTTTGATAATAGTTTTAGAAGGTGCAATTCTATTAAAAGATATATCATCATCAAAAAGCCATAAAAAATCCTTTTTATTTATTTTAAATAACTTTTTAATCACTTTTTCTAATACACGTGTAAATTCTTTTTCATTCGGTTCATGTTCAAATTCAAATCTTGTAAAACGAAGCACCCATGCAGTAAAATGCGATAATGATATCCTATTCCCTTTAAGATAATATTCTTCTAATATTTCTTGATAGTTATGTTTTAATGTTAAATTTGAATTATTATCCTCATAGATAGGGATATTGAAATTTTTCTTTTCTATTGTGTCCTTAATTCTACCAATAATTCTAGTAAATTCTGTAGCTGGTTGATATAACTCAAGTTTTCTAAAACCGTTCGGGAACATCAACACTTTACTTTTAGGTTTCTCAGTTGAATCAAATAATCCACCTAACATCCACAATGACTTTAAGTAATCAGTTTTTTGCTCTTCAGAAAGACTTCCACTTTTGTATGTTACCGGAAACGAGTGGGAAATCCCAATTCTTTTAGACAATAGAAAAAGAAACAATGAAGAGTCAGGATCCACTTGAAGATTTTCAAAATAATCTATTGAGTTTAAAACATTTTCTTTTGAAATATAATAATTCAATTTATCTCACTCCATATAATAAATTTAATATCCCGCTTCAATTAGCTGCTGTACTATAGATTTACCAATAATCTCTCCTAATTTGGGTGGAACAGCATTTCCTATAATTGTATATTTAGCTGATACTGAATCTCCGACAAAAATGTAATTATCGGGAAATGATTGAATTCTAGCAATCTCCCTGACAGAATATCTTCTATCCTCCAAAGGATGTAAAATCCCACTATTTTCAGGGGTACTAGCAGCTGTGATTGTTCCATTAATCTCATTTCTAGCAAACCTTCTATAGAAATTAGGAGAACGATATTTTTTCATATTATCCCTAATCTTTTTTAATCTCTCAGGTAAATGTTCGTATGGGATGTCTTTCCATGAACCTCCCTCAGGAATGAATGGGACTAGTTTCTTGCTCTGAGGAGACAACTCCCACACCTCATTTTGATTAGGTAATCCTTCAACACCTTTTAATACATATCCTACAGTTAACTTTTCAGGATCATAATCAATTGGTTCTGGAAATTCATAATCAATGTTTATATCGCTTCTAATGCCGATAATTATAACTCGAAATCTATTTTGTGGCACTCCATAGTTGCTAGCTTTTAAAAGTTTATATTTAACTTTATAACCAGGCTCTGTGTTTTCTAATAGAGTAACAATAGAATCCATTAATTTGGAGCCATCTTTATTTTTCATAGATAATAAGCCACGAACATTTTCCATGATAACAACTTTTGGCTTTTTGGCATTTATAACCTTTAATACTTCCAAATATAAATTTCCTCTGTCATCTTTTGTACCTAATCTGTTACCTGCACTTGAAAATGGTTGACAGGGAAAACCAGCTACAACTACATCAGCATTCGGCATATCGTTAGCATTAATTTTTGTGATATCTTCTTCAGTTATCTCTCCGATATTAGCACGATAATTTTCAATTGCTGGTTTTAGAATATCATTAGCAAACACTATGTTAAATCCAGAATTAATTAAACCTAGATCTAACCCTCCTGCTCCACTAAATAATGAAATAGTATCTAGTGACATTGATAAATCTTTTTTTTCATTTACATACTCAACAATATCTTCTAATCTACAATCTAATGTTTTACAAATACGACCTAATATTTCCATACTTACATTTTGATTTTTACTTAGACGTGATAGTGTTTGATTAGTTATTTTTGCTCTATCTCTCAATTGAGTTTTATTAATATTTTTCTCTAATATTAACTTCCATAATGGTTTATAAGAAAATGCCAATTCACTCACTCTTTCTAGAATAAAATTCTCTATTAATAGAATATCACATTTGGATATCAATTCAAAATGAAAACATCTGTTCTGTCAACTCCCCCCACCCAAAAGTCATCCTATCAACTCAACCCTACCTTTACTGAAAACTACTCTTCCTTTTCAGCAAAATAAAAATAAGATTCCCCAGCTTGGACATTCTCCAAAACCACTGGAAAACCTTATT
>JAAYRJ010000121.1 GCA_012518845.1 Clostridiaceae bacterium | reverse complement strand
GTTTCCTTTGTTGTACCCATTTTTCCTAAAACCCTTCAGGATAAGGCAATTTCTAGAGGTTGAGCTATGAATGGCAAAACAAAATAAAGTGGAATACTGAGAAAACAAGAGTAAAACAGAGAAAAACGAAAAGTATTAAGGGAGGTTTCTTTAATTACTCTGCCTAGACCATCTACATCGAAGTCAATTCGTTGCTTCTTGCCATTTGGCAAACTAATTATTTCCGCAATCTTATGTCCTGCTTTGTTGTATTCATAGCTTTGCTCAGGAATAACCTGAAGAGACCTGCCGTTTTCCCAGACTGTTTCTTCCGGTAAAACTACTTTTTCTAGAAGATTAAGTGAGTTAAAGACCTGTCTTGTTTTGCTGCCCTTCATAAATTTACAAAGAGCTTAATCGACGGATATTATATTACTCGGTTTTTCTGTAAGATCCCTTTTCTTAGATTTACATAGTTCCCCAAAAATAAACTTAAACTAAAGAATATTGCATACAAATACAAGTGAATGTTTATCAACTCTTCAATAGAAAAAATTATAATCTTCCAAAAATAATAATATGATAATATTAAAGAAATTATAGACATAGTTATAAAAATCCTTACCACAATTTGACTTAAAACACGGAACCTAGACATTATTGGTAGCCTATAAATCAGAATAAAATATAAAAGGATTACTGTAGAGTTACGGATACCAGACCAAATAATATCTAGCTTTACAGTTAAAGGATCTGTCTCAAGTCGGAGTACTGCTAGTGTTGGTAACAGCAAAACTATAAAAATTATAAAAAGCAATTTTCTATGTTGCTCTATTTTGTTCTTTAGCCAACTGCACAGCCGTTTAAACAACAGAATAAACCTCCCTTACTAAAGTCTTTTTATCTTTGAATTGCTTTTTATCTATCAGTTTTAGTTTTCTCCTTTTTTCTTCCCTAGAGCATAGCCTTTTAGAAAAGTCATGTTGAAAATAAAAACGTCAAAGTAAACCTCATAGTCTTTCCATTGTGTACCTGGAATTCCACCGGAACTTCGGATAATAAACCTTTCGACGTTTGTCAAGGTAGTTGTCATAATTCCTTATGATTTCGCTGAAAGTTACTACGTAATCGAAGAACTCGCACTAATTTCATTTTCTATTCTTTCTGCACTCAACCACGCTTTATCTGGCAATGTTTAATCCCACATTGACTTAGGCGGACGTATAGAATTTCTCGTTTTTGCCTATTAGTGAGTATTCCGCTTAAAAAGGAACCACGATGGATTCAAACTTCTATAATCTCTAAATAGGTCATAAGATCCCTGTTGTGTGAAGCAACATATCAGCTATTCATCTACAATAGGAAGATCCGGCTTTTCGAATGCCTTAATTGTTTTTTAAAAAGTTCCCATACCTTTAGCCACATTAAATTCCGTTAGAAGTTCCGGCATCCGTATGTAACGGACATTTTTAAATTTGCGACAAGCGGTACCACCAATTGCACATGCTATCCTGGTTTTACCGTTGCCCGATGCACCCCTTTAAGAATCAAGTTATGCTCCTACTCAATAAATTTACAGGTGGATAAACATAGCATTTGGGCTTTATCTAGCTTGCGATCCGGGTGGTACTTCATACCTTCAATGCAGGTAGGCTTTCGTTTTGTGAAAGTGACCTTCTTTTACTGTTTTAATAACCTTATTTATCCGCGACAACGGTCTTTTTAGACCGTAATATACAATTAGTGAACTTTTTTAACATTCCTTTGCCCTAATCGCTTTTAAGTTAAATAGGCATAGAAAATTGAATTTCGCTATGATTATTCTGCAATTTCTATTTTCCGGTTTAACGAAAATTCAAATACACCTAATTTTATAGAACCTTCTAGCGTGTCTAACCCCCATGAAAAAGATACCCCCGTTGGAAAGCTCGGAGCGACTGAATAATTTACATCGTCCCGTTCATCAAATATATACTTTCTAGGCATTTGATATCCAACCCCAATTAAACGAAGGCTAACTGATCCACCAAGACCTTCTCTGCCCACATTACCCTTGACATTAACCGCTATGCCTTGTGAGTAGAGCCCCCCTTCATCCGGGTCAACCCAGTGCTCTCTTCTGTCTACATCAATGCCTGCCTGTATTATAGTTAAGGTTGCATCTGACTCGTCTAATTCAATGAACTGCACCTCAAAAGTATTCACTGTCTGAACAAAAGCTTTTTTAATGGCGTGGAAAAAACGCGCACTATAGTCAACTAACTCGTATCGCCAGTCCTTTGCAGATAACCCAGTCAAATCCACATACATGAGTGGGTTAGAGATAGCATAGGTATACCAATTAAGCCCATATTTGATGGGGTCTTCTGAGATGAATCTGCCAATGTCTGAATCATACCAGCGGGC
>JAAYRJ010000120.1 GCA_012518845.1 Clostridiaceae bacterium | reverse complement strand
TTGAATTTAAATTCACCAGAGCATTTGTAGCTTCATTTAAACTACCATCACCACCAGCAACAACTATGATGCCATCAGGATGTTTTGTAACAAAAGAAAAAATTTTATCGGTCAGATCTTGCGCATGTTTTGTAATAAAAATCTCTATTGAAAAATCAGTGTTCTTTTTTTTAAATTCTCCAAGAGAATCAAAAACATTTGCAGGAATATAGCCAGCACGATTACTAAAAATAAAAAGAACATTTTTCATAAATTGTTTATCCGCAAATATAAAAATCAATTTACTACAAATAAAAATGATAAGTTATTAATTGCAAATCGATAAATCTTTCTAACTTTTTAATACTAAACAGAGACAATCATTATAACACAAAACATTTTTTTAATTACATACTATTAAATGATATTTATTAAAATCTATTAGCAAATTTTATAATTCAACTTAAATATAGATTTTGAATATGTTAAACTGACTTTATAACACTTTGGAGGGTAAAGTATGAAGAAGTTTTGTCCAAATTGTGGTTTGAGATTAGATGAAAAGACTAAGCTGTGTCTAGATTGTGATGCTGAAGAACTGTCTAACTTATCTGAACCAGAGAGTTCTGGCACATATTATGAATATCACTACCAGCCTAGTTTTCAAAATAATGAAAACCAAGCACCCCATCCCAATTTGCCACCAATACCAAATAATCAGCAGACGAAAAAACGATCTACTTCCTCAGTAGGCAAGAATATTGGTTACTTTTTCTTAACATTCTTTTTAACGATTTTTATTCTACTTGGAATAGTTACTGGTCTTGTTTATTTTGAGATTGTAGATATTCCTGTAGTTGCAGATATACTTGGATTTAACAGTTCTTCATATGAGATAAAAAAAGATATACCTCCTACGGATCTTGAAGGAATAGTCTATTATGAATCTTCGGAAGCTAATTTTGTAAGAGAAGAAGGAATAGATTTTGTAAATAATGAGGTTTTAGTTGTTTTAGAATCTACTAGTGATAGACCAAAACTTGAAGAATATCTAGTAGAGTATGATGCTAATATTGTAGGTGAACTAACTAAAATTGCGGAGTATCAAATACTATTTGATGATACATATTCATACAATGAAATTTCTTCTTTAGTTGACGAATTAGAGCAATTTAGTTGGGTAGTCTATGCTTCTCCTAATTATGTAATGGAACTGGAAACAAATTATTTTCCAAATGATTCTGAGTGGAAAAAATTATGGGAAGATGTTCCTGATGATGAGAATTGGGGAATGGAAGCAATCGAAGCTCCTGCAGCTTGGGGTCATAGGGATAAGTTTCAATCTGTAAACATAGGTATTATGGACGGCATGTTTGATGATCGGCATGAAGACTTGGTTTTTATGGAACAGCCCCTACAAAACGAACTAGCTCCAGGCATTACATCTGATCAGGATACAAATCAGGATACAGATCTAGAATGGTCTGACCATGGAACCCATGTAGCTGGCATAGTTGCAGCGACGTTTGATAATGAAATAGGGGTCACTGGCGTTTCTCCTAAAACAAACTTGTATGGTGTATCCTTCTTAGGAAGACTAACCACTACTCAAGACCATAATGTGTTTTTATGGCATTTAATCGGGGAAAAGGAATGCTCTGTTATCAACGTAAGCATGTCTATGCATGACTTAGAATTTAATGCTTCACGTGGTTGCAAAGTTGCATTAAAAAACCTAGATATTTTTTCTAATGCTTTAGCGAATTTCCTTCAAAGAATCATGGATCAAGGTTATGAATTCGTTATTTGTGCAGCAGCGGGTAATCAGAATGCTACTGATAGTCCACACAAATATTATCTAAAGAATGACTACGATGAAGAAAGTGAGTACATGTACTATAGTTCTGAGGATTATGAAGCATATAAAAAAGGTGAAGCAGATGAAAAAACCAGGCAGTATTTTGAACGTTATAAAGATGATTTAGATAAACCTATCTCCGAGGATGGACGTTTAGATGCTGGTAATGTCGACACAAGTCATAACCTTTTTGCAGCTATTAATAAAAAAGATGTCAAAGATCGCATTATTATAGTTGGAGCGGTAGAAAATTTGGGCACACGTAAAGAGGGAGCAATTTTAGGATTTATCGGAGGAAATAAGGTGCATAATGGCTATGAAATTGCACCTTTCAGTCAGTCTGGTGAGCGGGTTGATATTTTAGCACCAGGTGTTTCTATACAAAGTACAATTAGAGGTGGATATGGCATTAAGCAGGGAACATCAATGGCAACACCTCATGTTACAGGTATAGCAGGCTTGGTTTTATCTGCGAATCCAGATCTCTCTGGCGCAGAAGTAAAAAACATAATCATAGAAAGTGGTGTTGATTTTGACGGTGGAGAGGGATTTAAAATTGCAAATGCCAAAAATGCCGTTGAAGCTGCTTTTGAATATACTAAAGAAACAACAGAAGAGGATGCGGATGCGAATGAAGAATCTGAGCAAGATGCTGACAATTCCAAAGAATCTGAGCAAGATGCTGACAATTCCAAAGAATCTGAACAAGATGCTGACAATTCCAAAGAATCTGAACAAGATGCTGACAATTCCAAAGAAAGTTCAATTAACAAGTCACAGGAACCTACAGTCGAAGATGATTTACAAGTTGGAGAACAGAATTCAACTGACTTGTTACAAAACTATGTAGGTGATTATCGAAGTATTGACGGAGCCGGTTATGCCAATAATAGTCTCGAGCTAACTCCAACAAATCGATTAAGAGGTCATTATGCACTTTATACATATGATGATTCTAGTCCAAATTATCCCGATGGAACAACTAAGATAACTCTATATGAAGTAAAAATGGAGGAACTAGAACAGTTAGACGAAGGAATTATTAAGGCAAAAATTGCCGATGTTATGTCCAGAGGACCAGTTGGCGAAGAAGTTATTTTATATGAAACACGCCGTATCTATAAAGATATCAACAAAGATCCCCTCGGCTTTATTCAACCTGGCGATGAGATCTATTTCTATCCACCTGGCGCTTGGCCAGCCGAACTGGCTGAATGGGTGTCATGGAAAAGACCTGATGTGTGGAAGGACGGCCAAATTTCTATAATTCATCTGCCTCGATCAGGGATAAGTTTTCCTCAAATTATCGATGATTAACTATTGCAGAAGAAGTGTTATATACGAAGCGTATCAGTATTTAAAAATAACGAACTTCGCAAAATAATAATTTTGCGAAGTTCAGCGTATCAAATTAAGGGTTTCTTAATTATTTTCATCTTCTAATGATGTTTCCAGATTATCTTCGTCAGTATCTATAATATTTATTTCAATTTCTT
>JAAYRJ010000119.1 GCA_012518845.1 Clostridiaceae bacterium | reverse complement strand
TTTTTGTGTTTTAATTATTAGGTAATCTTGATAATTAGATTAAAGTTTTTAAAATCTTAGAAATTATTTGATTACCTTGGATTGAATCTATTTTTAATAGCAGATAAGGATTAACACCTGCATTAAAGATAAGATTGCTTTGCTCCTTATCCATAAGGATAGACAACTTTTCCATATCAGGCTGATTATCACCAAATGAAAAAATAATATTATTATTTTGTTGATAAATGCGCTCAACTCCAAGTTCACCAGCAAGACTGCGAATCAAAGCAACATTACATAAGTTTTCAACTGATTTTGGTGGATCTCCAAATCGGTCAATAATTTCATCTAACAAATCGTGGTAGTTGTCAACGGTTCGAATCTGTGAAATTCTTCGATAAAGATCTAGTCTAGGCCCTTCGGTTTGAATGTAATTTTTGGGAATACGAGCATCAACTGTAATTTCAATTTGAGCTTCTTTTGCCTCTACAGTTACACTTTCTTCACCTTTTAGATCTTTTACGCTTTCTTCTAACATTTTACAATATAATTCATAACCAATTGATTCCATATGACCATGTTGTTCCGCTCCAAGTAAATTACCAGCACCTCTGACCTCCAAATCTCGCAAAGCAATTTTAAAACCAGAGCCAAGTGCAGTATAATCCCTGATTGCAGCCAAACGTTTGCTGGCATCTTCATTCAAAATCCTGTCTTGTCTATAAGTAATATAGGCATAGGCCTGTCTTTCAGAACGTCCCACCCGCCCTCTAATCTGATACAATTGGGCAAGTCCTAGTCTATCCGCATCTTCAACTATGATCGTATTAACACGTGGCATATCAACCCCAGACTCAATAATAGTTGTGCATACCAATACATCAAAATCACCATCAATAAAACTTTTAATTATTTTTTCAAGTTCTTTTTCTGCCATTTGACCATGAGCATACTCGATTTTAATATTTGGCATTGCTTGGCGCAATTCATTTGTTTTTTTAGCAATTTTTCTAGTATTGTTAAATAAATAAAAAGCCTGGCCATTACGTGAAACTTCTCTACGAATTGCCTCTTCTAAAATAACTTGATCAAACTCCATTACATAAGTTTGGACTGGCTGACGATCTGAAGGTGCTTCTTCTATAATTGAAATATCCCTGACACCAGAAATAGACATATGTAAAGTTCTAGGTATTGGGGTTGCAGTCATTGATAGGACATCAACGGTAGGATATTTTTCTTTTAAACCTTCCTTATGATCGACTCCAAAACGTTGTTCTTCATCAATAACAAGCAAGCCTAAATCAGCAAAAGAAATATCTTTAGAGAGCATGCGATGGGTGCCAATAACAAGATCGATTTCCCCTTTGGCAATTTTGTGAATTGTCTGTTTTCGTTCTTTTGGTGGGACAAAGCGACTTAACAAGGCAATGCTCATTGGAAATTCAGAAATTCTTGCTTGTAAATTTTCAAAATGTTGCTGAGCCAAAACTGTTGTAGGTACAAGCATCGCTGCTTGTTTGCTGTCCATTACAGTTTTAAACATGGCCCTAAAAGCAACTTCTGTTTTGCCAAAACCAACATCACCACAAAGTAAGCGATCCATGACTTGGTCTTTTTCCATATCGTTTTTTACATCATCAATGGCAATTAATTGATCTTCTGTTTCTTGATAAGGAAAATCTGCTTCAAATTTTTCCTGCCAAACAGTATCGGCTGAAAAAGCAAAGCCTTTTAACTTCAGCCGCTCTGCATATAGTTTAATTAAATCTGTTGCTAATTTTTTTATTGAATCTTTGGCCCGATTTTTAAGATTTTGCCAACTTTGTCCATCCAGCCTTGAAAGTTTTGGCTTGCCACCACCTGCAGATACATATTTTTGGATTTGATTTAGCTGATCAACAGGAATATATAATTTATCAGTACCAGCATAAGCAATATGCAAATAGTCATTTTGCTGCCCTGACATTTCAAGTGTTTCTAGACCATGATATATTCCTATACCATGATCTTCATGCACAACGTAGTCACCAGGTTTTAGATCTGAGAGAAAATCTATTGCGATACCCTGTTTTTTACCTCTTCGTTTTTTCCTTTTGGCTCCAAATAATTCTTCGGTTCCAATCAAAACTAGCCCTATAGAATTCCATACAAAACCCTTTGATAAGTTTTTTTCTGAAATCTTTGCATCTAAATTATGATCTTCTTTTAAACTTTCTAATTTTTCGGCTCTGTTTTTGCTGCCAGAAAAAATAATTACCTCTGTTTGGGTATCAGTCCAATCGCGCCAATCTTTTAAAAATTCATTTTCTCTAATCCGATAAGAATCCACAGGTGTCAATGAAAATTGGATTTTTTCTGCCCCAGATATTCCATTGCCAGTTGAGTCAATTTGGGCAAAAGTTAAAGTTGGTAGCTCTGTAACGCCTTGCCAAGCTTCACTTGAAGTCAAGCGAACTTTGATTGAATCTTTGACAATTTGGGCTTGAGCTAAATAGGTTTTCATTTGCTCATGGAAATTAAGTGTAGCTGCATCTAGCCTTTTTTGAATTTGTAAAATTTCAGAAAAAGCCAAATTGGTCTGGGTTGATCGTACAAGCTCTAATAAACTGTACTTGGGATTTTCTAAGAGGAAATGCCATCTATCTAGTGCCGCTAAATTCATGCCTTGTTCAATTCGTGTAGAATCTCTTTTACCAAGTCTTTCAAAAGCATGCGCTATTTCTAAATCAGCCCCTTGTTTTAATGCTTCTTGAGACTGATCCTTTGTTGCTTCTTGGATTTTATTAGCCAAACTGGAGGCTTGTTCTTTTGAAATTAGCCATTCTTTTGCAGGCGGGATATCTATTTCCTTTAAGCTAGTAAGTGATCTCTGGGTATCTATATCAAAGGAGCGAATTGATTCTAATTCTGTATCAAAAAATGAAAGCCGGATGCCAAGCACATCCGTAACAGAACTAGCATCAGGAATTCCTATATCCATAATATCGCCACGTACCGCATATTGCCCAGCAGATTCAATTTGAGACATGCGCTCATACCCAATTGAAGATAAGCGGTCCTGCAAGCTTTTAAAATCATATTCTTCACCAAAAACAAAATTTAGCGTATTTTCTGCAAAAAAAGTTTTATCAGGATAATAATCAAGTAGGCCAATCGCAGGCACAATAAATAAGGCTTGTTCGCCAGAAAACAATTTTTGTAAGATGGCTAGACGTTGCAATTCAATCTCACGACTAACTGCTAAAACATCAGTAAAAATTAATTCTCTAGGCGTGAGAATATAAGCAGGCAGATCGCTTACAGCTTGCCAGATATGTAAACATTCTCTGGCTATTAACTCATCTGAAATTACTAATAAAGTTGACTTATCTTGGGTATATAAATTCAAAAGAGTCATTTCGGCTGTTTCATTTAAACCAGTAACTTGAAATGATTTTTTATCTTTATTTTCTATAATATTTTGAATTGATTTGTCCTTTAATAATTTTTCAAAAATTAATTTTTGCAATTTAAAAACTCCTACAATTCACAATCTAATTTTTGTTTTGGTTTGAAATATATTGGATCATTTACTTATGTACAATTTGTTATCATATGCCATTTAAGCGATTCATGGCAATGTCTAAAGTTTCTTTTAAAAAGATTTCAACTGCATCAGCTGCTTTGGTAAGACCTTCAAACAACAACTCCTGCTTGTCTTTTGGAACATTTTGCATTACATAATCAACAATATCAATATTTCCTGGTTGTGGTCCTATTCCAACTCTGATCCTAGGAAATCGATCCGAGTTTAAATGTTTAATGATCGATCGCATACCATTATGAGATCCAGCACTGCCCCACTGTCTAATTCTTATTTTGCCAGTTTCGATATCAATATCATCATAGATCACAAGACAGTTTTCGAGAGGTATCTTGAAGTAATCTAAAGCAGCTCTCACACTCTCACCGCTAAGATTCATAAAAGTTTGAGGCATTAGGAAAATAACCTTTTTCCCAAAAAGATTTACTTGATTATATAGACCTTTAAATTTAATTTTTCTCAAATTAAAATGATGTCTTTGACTTAAAATTTCTAAAGCCATAAAACCACAATTATGCCACGTTCGGCTATATTTTGGTCCAGGGTTACCTAGCCCCACAATTAAAAATTGATCTTTATTCATCTTGATCTTTTTTATACTTTATCAAAATTAAATTTGCATCCAATTGGATACTTGATTTCTCTTAGCAACTTGTAGTAAATAATCTTTATTTTGCTCAGCTTCAATTTCTTCTAAGGCTTGGACCGAAGTTAATTCTGCCAAAGCCGGAATATTATTTTGGGCACTCAAATGAGCTAAAGTTATTTGTTCTGTACCTGAATTAACTAAGTGGCATAACGTATCACCACATTGACCATTTGATAGATGTCCACCACCATTTTTAATGCGTTCTTTGAGATAATATGGATAAGGTCCATTCGTCAACATTTCGAGATCATAATTAGATTCCAAAAAAACAAGACGTGACTTTTTTATTTTAGTCAGAACTTCTGGTGTAACAGCACCAATATCTGTACAAACAGAAATATCTCCATTTGATGTAATAAAACGATAAGCTAGAGTTTCTGGTGCATCATGTGGTACTAAAAAAGACTCGATTTGCTGATCGTTAATCGTAAATTTTCCTTCTGGTAGAATAAAATTGATTAAAGAGTTTTCAAATTTACCAAGTCGTGGCTGGATGGCTTCAAATGTTTTTTCTGTCAAGTAAACTGGTATTTTGTATCTTCGTAAAATGACACCAAGACCCGAAACATGATCACTATGTTCATGCGTAATCACAATCCCATCAATATTAGCAGGTGTTTCGCCAATTTCTGCTAAGGAATTGGTAAAGTTCTTACCGTTGAGTCCACAATCGACAATAATTCTTTTTTCACCATTTCTAATTAATGTACAATTTCCACTACTACCAGATCTTAAAGAAATACCACCTATCATGCCGAACCACTATTCTGCAGTAATACGGGCACCAACACCTTGTAATTTTTCAACAAAATTTTCATACCCACGTTCTATCGCATAAATATTAGTTACAGTAGTTTTGCCTTGTGCTGCAAGTCCAGCAGTAACAAGAGCAGCACCAGCCCTTAAATCTCTTGCAAACACAGTTGCACCATGTAATTTAGAGTTTTGTACAACCGCCAACTTACCTGATGTGACAATATTAGCTCCCATCAACTGTAATTCACTAATATATTGGAATCTATTTTCCCAAACACTTTCGATCATTCGCCCCGTACCGTTTGCATTTAAGAGTAAAGTTGTTGCTTGTGGTTGAAGATCAGTTGGAAAACCGGGATATGGCATTGTTTTAAAACTGACAGATTCTAATTGCTCACCTTCGAAAAGTGCTACTCGAATATAGTCATCTCCTTCTTCGACTAAAGCACCCATTTCAATCAATTTAGCTGTTAAGGGTTCCATATGTTTTGGGATTAAGTTATGGCAAGTGATATCACCATTAGTCATCGCAGCCATAATCATAAAAGTGCCAGCTTCTATTTGGTCTGGAATGATTGTATATGGACGTTTTGCTGCAAGATAAGGTTTGCCTGTGATTTTAATTACATCTGTACCGGCACCACGAATATTTGCACCCATTGTATTCAAAAAGTTGGCTACATCAACGATATGTGGTTCTTTTGCCGCATTATTAATGACCGTTACGCCTTCTGCTTTTGTAGCTGCGAGCATAATATTAATTGTTGCCCCAACACTAACCATATCAAGGAAAACGCCTGCACCTTTTAAATGGTCTGTTTCAAGCGAAATAACTCCGTTACTATCTTCTTGCAGATCCCCACAGCCTAAAGCTTGGAATCCCTTGATATGAAGATCTATTGGTCTTGAACCAAAATCACAACCACCTGGTAATAACAGACTTACCTTATTAAAACGGGCTAAAAACGCACCAAGCAAGTAGTAAGATCCTCTAATTTTAGAAACTTTGTGCGAGGTTGCTGTGTGAGAATGAACACCTTTTGGATCAAAACTAATAGTATTGTCTGACAGCCACTCGATTTTCGCCCCCAAATCTTCACATATTTCTAGTAAGATTCGTATATCTTCTATTTTAGGCAAATTCTCAATTACGCAGTAGTCATCTAAGAGCATTGCAGCAGCAAT
>JAAYRJ010000118.1 GCA_012518845.1 Clostridiaceae bacterium | reverse complement strand
TGATTTTGTAGCAACATTTCAAAATGCCTTAGTCGACATTTTAGTTGAACATACTTTGGAAGCTCTGGAAATAAAAAATCAGAACAAATTAGTATTAGCTGGTGGAGTGGCAGCCAATAGTCAATTGCGAAAAATTTTCACAGATAAATCCAAAGAGCTAGATTTTTCTTTGTATTTACCTGAATTAAAATATTGTACAGATAACGCTGCAATGATTGCTTCCCAGGGATATTTTCATTCTCTGAAAAAAGAACCAGATTCAATTGATCTAAATGCATCTGCAATGCTAGATTTAGCTGTATAACATCTTAGATATTGTTACGATTTTGTTAAAAAACAAAATGTGAATAATGTTAATAACTTACCAAAAGTGGATATTAGGGAATTTGTGGTGATAGTTTTAGTGAATAACAATGTTGAAAATGTGTATAAAACTGCACATAGCAATCTTTATGTTTTACTGATGTTATAAATTTGTAATATTAAGAAAGAAGATTAAGGAAAAGAATTCATCAATATGAGTAATAATAAAATAAAAACAATTATTAATAATAAAAAAGCAAGACATGACTTTCACATTCTTGAATCATATGAAGCAGGGATAGAGCTCCTTGGCAAAGAAGTCAAGTCAATTCGCCAAGGTAAAGTTAATCTAAAAGAAAGTTACGCCCAAATCGAAAAAGGTGAAGTGTGGCTTGTCGGGATGCATATTAGCCCCTATGAACAAGCCGGACAATTTAATGATGATCCGGTACGCAAACGCAAGTTATTGTTACACAAACGCGAGATAAGAAAATTGGAAGCAGCAGTTCAGCAACAGGGTTTGACTTTGATCCCTACAAAGTTATATTTCAAAAACTCTTTAGTGAAAGTTGAATTATCGCTAGCAAAAGGTAAGAAGTTGTACGATAAGCGTGATGATCTGAAAAGAAAAGAAATTGAAAAACAAATCAAACTCAGACTTGATAATTAAGCAATTGACGGTAGTATTTGCAAGAGATACTGTTAGATTTACAAAAAAGTCGCAAGAACCAGTCTTAGTTTGAATTAGATTTTTCTCTATTGTACAATTACAAAGTTATCAATCGATATAAATGATTGGAGTTGATTCAAAATAAGTGAAATTATTGTAGCAGGTATAACCAAAGCTAGTAATGATAAAAATGTTAACGAAGATACTTTTCAATGTATGCGTAATATTTACCCCGATACATTGGATCGTTCTGAGGTGCAAGTAGGTAAAGCGTTAGATGATTTGCAAATCTATAGTATTACTGATGGCATGGGTGGTTCAGGTGTAGGTGATATTGCTGGACGTTTAGTACAAGAACTTTTGATAAAATCTGTTTCAGAAATAAATTTAGAAGATCCGGAAGATTTTGATTTTGCAAATTTTTCAGAAAATTATCTAAAAGCAATTACACAACATTTAAAGGAACGTCTAGCTCGCTACAAAAATAAACGAGTAGGCTGTTCTTTAGCCTTTATTCTAATTTTCGGTGCCGAAGCTTATACTTTTTCAATCGGTACAAACCGTATTTATTTAATCAGGGATAATCGTATTTATAGAATCACTCAAGATCATCGCCAGTCCAATAGCAAAGAACCATCAATTTATCTTGGTAATTTCACTAATTCTTCTCAACTCAAACCTAAAAATCTAAATAAGATCAGATTACAAACCAATGATAATATTCTGCTGTTAACAGATGGAATTTATCATAATTTTTCAGACCAGGAAATTTTAGAAAAGATTCAACAATCAGATTCTTTTATTCAATCAATGCGCCTCTTTGAAAAAGAATTAGATACTAAACATATTGCAGATGATCATACTCTACTAGCTTTAAAAATTGAAGAAACTAGTGATAATTCACAAGTAGATAATGATCCTTCTAATTTTGTGATTTCACAAATGGTTGAGCAGTCAGTTTTAGAAGGAAACGATCAATTAGAAACTGATGCACCTCTATGGACTGACAATCGATTTGATTATTCCCTTGATCAAGATGAATATGTTGGTGAATATATTGAAGAAAGTAGTGGTCGTACAAAATTTGTACAAGGTTTAAAGATTTTTGGTACGAGTTATGGGATTGGTCTATTAATAGGTTTACTGCTATTTTTAATTTTTAGAGTCTTTGTTGTTGGATTTTGATTGATTATCTAATTTATCTGTAAATAAAGTTTAAAATCATATTTGCCATATCAATAGGTTTTTCCTTCATTCCTTCATTGACCCAATTTCTGATGATGGCGATTATTCCATTTACCATAAAAGTATAATAATAGAAAATTTCTTTATCACTTAAATGTGTTTGCCTTGCAGAAATAGTTCTAATAAAGATCTCTTCACCTAAAGATATTAATTTTTGTAGCACATCATCTTCATTTTGTCTAACTAAGAAAAAAGAGATATAAGCTTTATTTTCAATAATAAAATTAAAAGTTTCTACTAACAAAATTTTTTCATTTTCTTGATCAGAAACTTCATTTCCAAAATGAAAATTATTGATTGTCCTCCGATATTCTGAAATTAATAAATTCTTGACCTCTTCGTAAAGTTCAGCCACGTTTGAGTAGTGCAGATAAAAAGTTGAACGATTTATTCCAGCACTTTCTGTTAATTCGCTCACAGTAATTTGATCTAATGTTTTTTCTTCTAATAAGTAAGATAAGCTTTGATAGAATTTCTCCTTAGTTCGAATAATTCTTGGATCAACATGCTCAAACTTGTTATCAGTTTTTCTGTTTGATTTTGAATTTTTGTCTTTTTTCACAATATACTCCATCCATTTTTTATTAAGACATCTAGAGAATTGTTTTAATTTTAACTAATCAACACTGTGATGTAAACTTGTTGACAAAAATCCTTTTGATTTGTTTAAAATAATGATAACTCATTGTTAATTAGCTAATAGCATTGTATTTATAGAATTTAGGTTTCACATGAAAAAATTAATCAATGGTATAGTTAAACATAGAAAGATTATCTTAATCATATTTCTCATTTTAACCATCGTTAATGTTTTATTAATGTTGCAAGTAAATGTCAATTATAATATGCGAGATTATTTACCGGACGATGTTCATTCAACTAAATCTTTAGAAGTTTTGGAGGAATCATTTTCCTTTTCTATTCCAAATGCAAGAGTAACTTTTCCTGCCTCAGATATACAAGAGGCACTGGAGATAAAAGAAGATCTAAAAGAATCTATTGGGATTGAGCAAGTGCTTTGGCTTGATGACACAGTCGATATCTCAATACCCTTAGAATTACAAGATTCAGAAATTGTGGAATCTTTTTTTAAAAATGGCAAGGCGCTTTTTCAAGTGACAGCAGATACAGAAAATGCAGCAGAAGTCGTTAATCAAATTTATGATCTAGATCCAGATATTAGAGTAGCTGGAGAATTGGTTGATTTAGCAAATGCTCAAAATGCTGTACAATCCGAAATGATTCAAATAACAACTTTTGTCGTACCGCTTGTGCTAATCATTCTATTAATTACTACACATGCTTGGCTTGAGCCCTTGATATTTGGGATCTCAATTGGTGTTGGAATTATTCTCAATTTAGGAACCAATATCTTTTTAGGAGAAATCTCCTTTATTTCACAAGCCATAGCTGCTGTGTTGCAATTAGCAGTATCTATGGATTATGCGATTTTTCTCTTAAATCGTTTTAATGCCAATCGTAAGCTAGGCCATGAACCAGAAACAGCGATGACGATGGCGATCAAGAGAGCTTTTTCTGCAATCTCTTCATCGGCTTCGACTACAATTTTTGGCTTTCTAGCACTTATTTTCATGCGATTTGGTATTGGTGCTGATTTAGGCATTGTAATGGCAAAAGGAATTGTTTTCTCCTTTATCAGTGTCATGGTATTTATGCCATGTCTAATTCTTGCTATGTATAAACTCGTTGATAAAACAACTCATAGAAGTTTTTTACCAAGCTTTAAGAATTTAGCAAAAATTGTTTTCAGAGGTAAAGCCATATTTATTTTGATTGCAGCTTTGGTTATGGTACCAAGTTTTCTAGCAAGTCGTGCAAATGAATTTATTTATGGTATGGGTGGTTATCCAGAAGATTCAAGAATTTTAGAAGACAAAATTGAGATCGAAGATGAATTTGGTCTACAGCAGCAAATGTCTCTAATGGTGCCAAAGGGCAATGTTACAAGTGAATTAGAATTATTAGAAAATATCGAAGCAAAAGAAAATACAATATCTGTAATAACTTATGTAAATACAGTTGATCAAGCAATTCCACAAGAAGTGTTATCGGATGAAGGTCTCGAAATGTTAGTTTCAGATCAATATACTCAATTTATTATTACTGCTTCGATTGGGTCCGAAGGAGATGAGGCCTTTAGCTATGTGGAAGATCTTAGAAAAACTACACAGGAAATTTACGATGAACATTATTTGATTGGTGAGTCGGTTGCGATGTTAGATATGAAGGACACAATCGAACAAGATGATAAGATCGTCAACGGACTTGCTATTTTAGCGATTGGTCTTGTTATTTTGATTGCATTCCGCTCTTTAAGCTTACCGTTAATTTTGGTTTTGGTAATCGAAATTGCAATTTGGATAAATCTATCTGTTCCGTATTTTAGTGGTAAAACATTAAGTTATATTGGCTATTTAATTATTAGTACGGTTCAGTTAGGTGCTACGGTTGACTATGCGATATTATACACAGAACATTATTTATTCCATCGTAAGAATATTTCACGCAAAGAATCATTAATCGAAAGTATAAAGGAAACAGTATCTTCACTATTACCACCAGCTTTAATTTTGACAATTTCTGGTTTTATTTTGTATCTAATTTCATCTCTAGCAATTGTCAGTGAATTGGGCTTGGTTTTAGGTAGAGGAGCAATCTTATCATTTTTGATGGTGGTATTTGTTTTACCAGGAGTTTTATATTTTTTAGATAAATTTGTTGAAAAAACAACTTGGGGTTTAAAGCTCTATAAATCAAGCGAGAACAATCCAACTAGTACAGCTCCAGAAAATAGAGGAAAAGAGGCATGAAATGAATAAGAAAAAGAATATCAAATTATTAATAGCTATTTTTTGCATTATTAATCTTATAACACTTTTAATTTTCCCTCCACATGTAAAAGCAGAGACCCAAGCTGAGAATGTTGACACACAAAAATCAGAGGTTATTTATGCAAATCTTGATAGTGCTGGACAAGTTAAAGGCGTTTATGTAGTAAATAATTTTTCTAGTAATTCTGAAGGAAAAATCAAAGATTATGGTGACTATAGCGCTGTCGAATCACTTGCATTATCTGGAAATGTTTCACAAGATTCAGATTTGATTACTGTTAATAAGACCGAGCAAAGCTATTACTACAAAGGTATTATGGAAAATCAAGAAATACCTTGGGATATTTCGATTAGACATGAGCTTGATGGCAATGAGATTTCAGCTAAAGAAATCGCAGGGCAGTCAGGTGATTGGAAGTTAACTTTAACAATTAAACATAATGACGCTATTAAAGAAAATGCCTGGGCAGAAAATCTACTACTTCAAATTAGCGTCAATCTTTCGAATAATGTTGCCCAAGATGTAATAGCAGAAAATGGCATGCTAGCAGAAGCGGGTAGTAATAAAATGATTACCTTTATGATGATGCCAGATGCAGAAGAAATGGATTTTGAAATTAAGGCAAAGGTAAAAGACTTTTCATTACCGGCTATACAAATAGGTGCTGTACCATTTTCTTTAGACATGTTGGAATTTGAAATGCCTAATATTTCAGACAATGAAGAATTTAAAGAATTCAAAGAAGCCACAGAATTATTAGCTGATGGTAGTCAACAATTTGCAGATGGTATTGCTGAGCTAAAAGATGGTAGTTTACAGCTAACTGATGGTTTAAATCAAATCACAGATTCTGGTGGGCAACTAGCCGCAGGTGGTGATAGTTTAGAAACTGGTTTACGTGACTTTACAGGTGGTTTATCTAAATTATCTACTCAAGGTCACCAATTAGTGGTAGGAGCAGAAAATTTAAAGAATGCTGCAAGCCAGATTGATCAAGGTTTTCAAGGGCTAAGTGCTGGTAATGAGCTTGTTGCTGGTTCTACCCAAATTCAACAAGGTATTGAAGGAATGTCAGCAGGATTAACTCAAATCAAGGTTGAGGAGCTGAACAATGCCATACAAGCTTTGAGTAGTTTAGAAGAACAAGTGAGTCAGTTTAATGCACAATTATCAACAATTACAGAATCATTTTCACAGTTAAATGAAGGTCTAAAAGGCATTATAGGTGGTTTAGAAACTTATCAAAGTTATGTTACAAGAGCTTCTATCTTGGCGGGAACGCAGTTAACAGAAGAAATGATTGCAGAAAATTTAGCTTCCCAAGCAATTTTGCAATATATTGCTGGTGTAAATGAAAACGCTTTAACACCAACGATACAAAGCTTACAGCAAATCCAAGCTAGTTTGGAAGGACAATTAGCAGCAATGCCTATTCAAGACATGCAAACTGCTATTGATCAATTATCTGGTCTGTCTGAACTTACGAGTCTAGCAGGACTTCTTGATAGTTTAGATGGGGTTGCAAGTCTTAATACGCAATACAGTAATTTTCACCAAGGCTTAGTCCAATATGTTGGTGGGGTAAATAGCCTTAGCGCTGGCTATAATAACGGGACCCAGCAAAGCTTTTATCCAGGCTTAACAACATATTTATCTGGTATAAGTCAATATGTTGGTGGAGTAAGTACAATCGATGGTCATTCAGCCGGCCTTAATTCTGGTATGCATGAATACAATGCTGGTAACAAACAATATATTGCTGGCATCAAAGAATGGTCAGCAGGCTACAATCAATTTACAGATGGTATTTCCGCCCTAGGCGAGCCTATAAATCAATTAGCTG
>JAAYRJ010000117.1 GCA_012518845.1 Clostridiaceae bacterium | reverse complement strand
CCTCAGAGATCTTTTTGTCTCAATTTTTCACCATCTATTTTTTGTTATTATTGACAAAAAGAACGCACTTAGTTCAACATAATCAATAATTGATGAGGTGGCTTGCCGATAGTTCAGCAAGCCCTAACTAATAAAAAACCTTGTTGAAAATTTCCAACAAGGTTTTTTTCAAGAATAAAGAAAGGTTAGGAAAATAAATAATTACAAGTTATCCCTTAATAAAATACTGATAGGACAATGATCAGATCCATAATATTGATTAAGGATCGCAGCATCTAATAGGTTTGGTCTTAAGTCTGGAGAAATATAAAAATAATCAATTCGCCAACCAACATTACGCTCTCTGGCTTTAGTTTTATAATCCCACCAAGTATAATTTTCTGGCTCTTGATTGAAAATACGAAATGTATCAATAAGTCCACTTTCGACAAACTTGTCGAGCCATACTCTTTCTTCAGGTAAGAAACCTGAATTATTTTCATTAGCTTTTGGTCTTGCTAAATCTATTTCATAGTGAGCAGTATTTACATCACCACATACAACAATGGATTTTTCTTGTGCCATCATTTGTTTGGCATGTTCTAAAAAATAATTATAAAATTCTAATTTATAATCAATTCGGTCTTGACCACTCTGACCATTAGGATAGTAAATATTGTAGAGATAAAAATCTTTAAATTCTACAAATTGAATTCGACCTTCACAGTCAAAATATTCATCGCCTAAGCCATTCGAAATAGAAATAGGCTCCTCTTTTGTATAAATTGCCGTGCCACTATATCCTTTTTTAGTACGACTAGGATTAAAGAAGGAATAATAACCATTGATCTGCTGGATCTTTTTGGGCAATTGATCTTTTTCGGCCTTGATTTCTTGTAGACACATTACATCTGGGTTAATCTCAGATAAAATATCTAAAAATCCTTTGCGGGCAATCGCTCTTAAACCATTTACATTCCAAGAAACTAATTTTTTCAAAAATATCTCCTGCCTTAATTAAAGTATGATTTTAATTGATTGTACGTTATAAAATTGGTTATTAAATTGATTTTATAATCCGTCTTTGATAATTTTGGTTGCTTCCCGATAGCTTAAAGTTGATAAATCTTGCTTATTTTCTTTTATGAATTCATTTACCCAATCAGGATCAGTTTTTCCGTATTGACGTAAGGCCCAACCGATTGCTTTATTGATAAAAAATTCTTCCGTACCAAAATTATTTTTGATTATTTCACTCAATAATTCAGTATCTGTTTTTTCTTTTAGACTTAATTGAAAGATAATAGCTGAACGACGCAGCCAAATGTTTTCGTCTTTACTCCACTCAAGAATATTTTCTTTGAATTGAGGAAACTTTTGTACAATTCCTGCAACAATTTTATGGAAACCATCAACTGTATCCCACCAAGGTTTATCAATAATTAAAGCTTCTATTTTCTCGAAATCATCTTCTACATAAAAAGGAATCATTAGAACCAAATAATCGATTGCAGCATATTGAAATTCACGAAAAACTTGTTCCCAACAAGCTTCAACAAACTCCCAGTCAACTGCTCCCTCATCTTGAGCATTTTCAAATTGTTTTACACTTGCTGCTCTTCTCTTGTCTGCGGGAACACCTAGAAATTCAAACTGATCACGCATATAGGCACTCATTTTTGCTGAAGTTTCTGGATCGCTTAGAATTAATATATCAGAACAAAATTGTTTAAAATTCATTAATTGACTCCTCCAAATAATCGATAAAAAGTATTATAACACATGTTTTTTAAATAGATTGGTATTTATTTCAATATTGTTACAAATATGTTTTTTTTACATTTCTTATTGCAGAAAACCAATGCATTTGTAGCTCCAAAAAACACTTTTTTTCTGCATAGTTAAGGGCTTAAGGTAAGATCATTTTTGTTTTTCCAATAAAATAAAATTAATAAAACGACGAATAAAAACAACAAAAAGCCCTTGTATTCATTTTATTTATTTGTCATAATAGATTCCGCTGGCTACTACATATTGTAGCCATTTCTATTATCATCTACTAAATATTGTGTTAAGTTTAGATTAAGGAGACATTATGCATGGGTGCTAAGGTCAATGGAGAAAATGTAAAGACTAAAATCAAAGAACAAAATTCTTTATCTCAACTAATTACCCGAAAATTTACAAAAGAACTTGAAAATAATCCAGATAAAACAGTTTATGATCTTTTTGAATGGGAAAAAAGAGATGTAATTATCAAAGATTATAAAACAGGAAAAACTTTAACAGATTTAAGAGATCTTGAATTTCCTGCTCATTATTCACAACAAGCAGCTGATATTATTGCTTCTAAATATTTTAGAAAAGCTGGTGTGAATACTAAAGAGGGACACGAGACCAGTATGAGACAAGTTGCTCATCGTATGGTTATATTTTGGGTAACTCAATTGGTAGAAGAGGGTATGATTGATGAGGAAAAATCAGATATTCTTTATGATGAATTAGTCTATGCTCTTCTAAATCAAATGTTTGCCCCTAATTCTCCGCAATGGTTTAATACAGGTCTTGAGCAAGCTTATGGTATTACAGGCGGTCAGAGCGAATTATTTTACTATGATCCTGCTCAAGGAAAAGTAGTAATGAGCGACGATACTTATACACGTACCCAAGCTTCTGCTTGCTTCATTTTATCAATTGAAGATAAATTGCTGGGTAGACATTCTATTTCTGAACATTATGTGACCGAAACAAAACTATTTAAAGGCGGTTCTGGTACTGGCAGTAATTTCTCAGCTGTAAGGGGTGAAGGAGAAGCTTTATCTGGTGGTGGCCAATCTTCTGGCTTAATGAGTTTTCTAAGGGGGCTTGACCGAAATGCTGGCGCAATTAAGTCTGGTGGTACTACCAGACGCGCGGCAAAAATGGTTTGTCTTGATGTTGATCATCCAGAGATCGAAGAATTCATGAGCTGGAAAGCCAAAGAAGAAGACAAAGTTATTGCTCTTAATAAAATGGGTTATGACGGCGACATAGATGGCGAAGCATACCAGACAGTTTCCGGCCAAAACAGTAATAACTCAGTCCGATTTAGCGATGAATTTATGCAGAAAGTTGCAAATTTAGATCAAAATCCAGATGCAACCTTAACTCTCAAAGGCAGAGTAGATAATAGTGTCGATAAAGAAGTATCTGTACAAAAACTCTGGGATGTGTTTAATGAGTCTGCTTGGCGCTGTGCCGATCCTGCTCCACAATTTGACGATACTTTTAATGCTTGGCATACATGTCCAGCCGGTGAAGATGGCAAATATGGCGCAAAATATAATCGCATTAATTCCACCAATCCCTGTGGAGAATATGCATTTTTAGATGATACTAGTTGTAATTTAGCCTCAATCAATTTATTAAAATTTTATGATTTTGAGACAAATCAATTTGATCTAGATGCATATATTTATGTGATCGAGTTATGTCAATTGGTACTTGAAGCTTCAATTATTGGTGGCCAATTCCCGACCGAAGAAATTGCTAGAAAAACCTATTTGTTCCGTTCAACTGGACTAGGAGTTGCAAATTTAGCATCGCTCTTAATGAGTCTTGGTTATCCATATGACTCAGAAGAAGCTAGAACCTTAGGCGCAACTTTAGTAAGTCTTTTAACAGGTCGTAGCTATCGTGTTTCTGCTTTAATGGCAAAAGAATTAGGCACATTTGAAAAATATGGTATTAATGAACAACATATGATGCGTGTCATCCGCAATCATTCACGTGCGGCTGGTGCTAGAACAGATGAACCAGAAGGTATTTCCTATGAATTGCCGGTTATCGATCATCAACTAATGACTGAAATGGGTTTTGAAGCTTTAAGCAAAGAATTAGTAACAACTTGGCAAGAAGCAGAAGCCTTTGGTAAAGAATATGGTTATCGCAACGCACAAGTTTCTGTTATTGCACCGACTGGTACAATTTCATTTGCTATGGACTGTGCTTCAACCAGTATCGAACCATTCTTTTCACATGTAACCTACAAAAAATTAGTTGGTGGTGGTTTCATGGAATTGGTCAATCCAATGCTTGAAACAGGCCTTAGAAGTCTAGGTTATTCAGAAACAGAAATCGAAGAAATTGTTGACTATATCATGCGTAAGGAAAATGATCGCATAGTTGATGGTAAAATCGAAGGTGCGCCCCATCTCAAAGATGAACATTTAGCCGTATTTGACACAGCTAATCAATGTGGAACCGGTGAACGCTTTATTCACTACATGGGTCATGTCAAAATGGTAGCAGCCTTAACGCCAATGGTTTCTGGTGCAATTTCAAAAACTGTTAATTTACCAGGTACTGCAACTGTTGAAGACTTTAAAGATGTTGCCCTAAAATCCTGGCAATTAGGTATTAAAGGTATCACCTTATATCGCGATGGTTCCAAATTTGCCCAACCCTTAAATGTTAATTTAGATGTAGAACAAGCAGTAGATTTACCTTTTGATGAATTATCCTATCAGCAATTAGTAGATGTCGCGACCAATTTAAAATCTGAAAATGAAACTTTAGAAAAAGAGCTTAAAACAATTCCACAAGCTTCGAGTGAATATGAAAAGTCTATAATTGGGGAAAAAGAGCAGGCTTCTCAAAGAGAAAAATTGATTGGTATCCGTTCCGGCAGAACCCATCCTGCTAAAATCGAGGATGTTAAAATTTATACTACTGTTAACCGAAATGAAGATGGTGATATTTCTGAAATATATATTACGACCGATCGAGAAGGAACTACAATCATGGGGCTATTGAATTCTCTTTCTAAAACTATTTCAGTGATGTTGCAATACAAAATCCCAGCCCATAGCATAGCTAAAATGTTAAGGGGACAAAAATATGAACCATATGGTTTTGTCTCAAGACATCCAAATATTAAATATTGCTCATCGATTTCAGATCTAATTAGCAAAATAATTGATTTAGAAATTGGCGACTACACGCGGGTTCAAGTAAAGCCGAGTAAGGAACAAGTTACTCAGCTTCAAAAGGAGGGCTCGATTGGGTTTATCGGTTCAGCCCTAGATCGCGAACATTTAGATAGTTCACCCATGATTTCTCAAGTTGGTTTTGAGGAATACGTCCATGAAGATGCTGTAGATGCAGCCAAACATGGCGAAAGAGTTTACGACGGCTCAACATGTCCAAATTGTTCAAGTGCACGTATGGTACAAAATGGTACCTGCATGGTTTGTTTAGATTGTGGCACCACAACAGGTTGCTCTTAAACACAAAATAGATTATTAGAAAAAGCAGGATGTTTTTAAAAAGTGTCCTGCTTTTTTTTTTGAAAAAACTAAAACTTTATTCGACTATCTTGTATGATGGATTAATAAAGTTTCTTAATTAATGAGGAAATAGTATGGAGAAAAATCAAACAGATAGAAAAAATAATTTAGGAAAAGTTCATCTTTACGCAGGCGATGGAAAAGGCAAAACAACAGCAGCCGTTGGACTGGCTGTTAGAGCTGCTGGCAACGGGTTAAATATTTTATTTATGCAATTTCTTAAAGCTGGAAAATCCGGCGAAATTAATATTTTAAAACAAATACCTAACATCAAAATCTTAGATACAAATCCGATAAACAAATTTGTTTTTGCTATGAATGAGCAAGAAAAAAAAGAAACCCAAATAAGTACAAAACGTTATTTTACTGAAGCCATGCAAATCATTGAAAAAAATCAAGTTGACCTACTAGTCATGGATGAAATTTTAGGTGCAATTAGTACTGAGATAATTTCTGAAACAGTAATAACTCAGTTTCTGCAGGCAAAACCAGCTCATTTAGAAGTCGTCATGACGGGTAGAGGTCCATCCCAAGATTTAATTGAATTAGCAGACTATTATTCTGAAATAAAATCAAAAAAACATCCTTATGAGACAGAAAAATTATTAGCTAGACAAGGAATAGAATATTGATGCAAGAGATTTTTCAAAACCAAAAAAGTATTTTGATAACTGGAACCAATGGTAAATCGACAGTTGCCTATATTCTTAAAGAAATTTTTCTAAAGGCGGAGATTAATGTCATTTCAAATTTACAACGTGAACACACAAAAGAATTTAGAGCAAATGAATTTTTAGAAGATAGATTGGTAGCTTATAAAAGCAAAAAACAGACAATTTTAATTCTTGAAATAGATGAAGCTGATTTTCAATATTTTGCAGAAAAAATTCAGCCAGATTTTATTATTGTAACAAATTTTTCTCGCAATCAAATGGAACGTTACGGTGAGTTATATACTTTACGAAAAAACATTGATCGAGGACTTGAACTTTCACCCAAAAGTAAAATAATATTGTGCGCAGATGATCCTCTGGTCGCAGCCTTAGCTGAAAATAGAAAATCTGATTGTTATTATTATGGCATGGATAATTTTCCTGCTAGAGATAGTTCGCCTGAGATTTTTCGGAGTACACCGAGGCGGGCAAATTTACCACGCCATGATCTGGAAGATTATACCTATGGATTGTTTTACAGGGAAGCACCTCATTGTTCTTTTTGCGGAACAGAATTAGAATACCAAGGTTTAGCTTATGCAAATTATGGCTCATATTACTGTCCAAATTGTCAGTTTAGAAGACCAAATCTGGATCTGGGCGTTACTGCTTTAGAACGTGATATGAATGGCGTTGACTATGTCTTTCAAAATTGGTTAGCAGATCGTGCTAGTAGGCGCAGGAACCACAATTCAATCAAATTTAATTTTAAAATTCCTGGTTTATTTAATGGTTACAATGCTGGCGCAGCAACATTATGCGCACTCTTATTTAACCTTTCATTAACAGATATAATCACTACTTTAGAACAAATTTTGCCAGAAAATGGTCGCTTTGAGCTTTTACCCCATCTTCCTTCTGAAAGACCAATTTGTCTAGTGACAGCCTCTAATCCAGAAGCTGTAAATTGTGCTTTACATGAGATCATGCATTTTGAAGATTTTGCTGGACTAATGATTTCTAACGACAGCATAGCTGGTTTCCAGCAAGATGTTTCTTGGCTTTGGGATATCTTTTTTGAACAAATGCCCTATGCAGGTATTGTTGGTGTGGGTGGCGATTATGCTTATGACTTAGCGCTAAGATTATTTTATTCAGGCGTAGAAAAAGAGCGAATGATCATTGAACAAGATCACAAAAAATTACAAAGCAAAATGGCAATGACAATTGATCGACCAGGTAGATTTTATTGGTTAGCAAATAAACCTGCTAGATACTCTATTCGCAAATTGTTTGTTAGGGATCTAACGATTGAGGAGGCTAAGTAGTATGAACAAACTACGTTTGGCATATTTATATCCTGATTATCTAAATTTATATGGTGATCGTGGTAATATCATCTGTTTACGCAAACGAGCTATCTGGCATAATTTTGACTTTGAAGTAACAAGAATTTCCATAGGCGATAAATTTGAGCCCTATAAATACGACTTAATTTTTATGGGTGGTGGGCAGGACAGTGATCAGCAACTAATCTATGATGATTTAATTAATGATAAAGGCGAAAGATTAAAAGAAGCAATCGAAGCAGGAATTGTGATGCTCTCTATCTGTGGAGGCTATCAATTAATGGGACATCGTTATGTTGATCATTCAGGTCGCGAAATCAAAGGACTTGGTATCTTGGATATAGAAACAATAGCTAAACCGGGCCGTTTAGTTGGTGATTTAATTTTCGAAACACAATTACCTATTGAAAATAAGGTTTTGATAGGGTTTGAAAATCATGGCGGGCGTACTTATTTAGGAAAAAAAGCTAAGCCGATTGGCAAAGTTTTGGTAGGCTCTGGCAACAATGGCGAAGACCAGAGCGAAGGTGTTTATTACAAAAATTTGTATGGGACTTATTCACATGGAAGTTTTTTGCCAAGAAATCCAGATATGGCGGATTATTTGTTAAAATTAGCAGTCGAACGTAAAGGCTTCGAGTGGCAAGAGGATAACAATTCCAAGTTCAATCAATTTGTTTTACCAGCAAGAAAAAGGATTTTAACTAAATATTCAAAATTGAGTGAACTTGAACTGTAATATTTATTGTGTATTGCTGACAAAATATGTAATCTATTTTCCTTAATAATGTTAGAATTAAGTGTCAATTAAATTAATACTAAAAAATATAAAGCAAGACGTAGAGGAGTACAAAGACTATATGATAGATTTTAAAGAGATTGTTTATGAAAGACCAGATATGAAGCACATTGAATCCGAATTTGAAAAAATTCAGGAACATATGCCAAATGCAGAAAATGTTGAACAACAATTGATTTATTTTCAACATATTGAAAGCATATATAGCCAATATTTAACAGCTAATACTCTTGCTTATATTCGCCACTCTATTGATACTACAGATGAATATTATGATCAAGAAAATAATTTCTTTGATGAAAACAATCCAACCTTTCAGACCTGGCTCAATGATTTTTATCAATTACTTCTTAAATCAGAATTTCGGCCTGAATTGGAAGAAAAGTTAGGCAAACATTTTTTTGATCTCTTAGAGGTAGAGGCCAAAACATTTTCGCCAGAAATTGTGTCCGATTTAATTGAAGAAAATAAGCTCACAACAGAATATAGCAAATTGGTGGCAACAGCAGAAGTAGAATTTCAAGGTGAAAAATATACTTTAGCTCAATTAACAGCATTTCGAGAATCAACCGATCGTAAAGTTAGAAAAGCTGCTTCAGAAGCCTATTTTGGCTACTATGCTGAACACGAATCAGAGTTAGACCGTATCTATGATGAACTGGTAAAAGTAAGAACCCAAATAGCCAAAAAATTAGGCTATGAAAATTTTGTTGAACTTGGCTATTATAGAATGTCAAGAACAGACTATGATGCAAAAGATGTAAAAGCTTTTCGTGATCAAGTTTGCGAGGAAATTGTGCCGATTGCCACACTACTCAAAGAAAGACAGAGAGAGCGACTTGGTCTAGCTGAAATAAAATATTATGATGAAAATTTTAATTTCAATAGTGGAAATCCTAAACCGCTAGGTGATGCAGATTGGATTGTAGATAATGCAAAAACCATGTACGAAGAATTATCGCCAGAAACAGGTGAATTTTTCAACTTCATGCTTGACTATAATCTCATGGATTTACTTGCAAAAAAAAGCAAAGAGGCAGGTGGCTACTGTGCCCATTTATTTGATTATAAAGCACCATTCATTTTTGCTAATTTTAACGGCACCCAAGGCGATATCGAAGTAATGACACATGAGGCTGGACATGCTTTTCAAGGTTATGAGAGCAAAGACATTATTCCAATTTTATATAGCTCTCCTACTCTAGAAGTAGCAGAGATTCATTCAATGAGTATGGAATTTTTCACTTGGCCTTGGATGGACAAATTCTTTGGCGATCAAACCGAAAAATTTAAATTTGCTCATCTTGCTGGCACTATAGAATTTATTCCCTATGGAGTTGCAGTAGATGAATTTCAGCACTATGTTTACTCTAATCCCACAGCAAGTCCAGAAGAACGCAAAACAAAATGGCGCCAAATTGAGAAAAAATATCAACCATACCTTGATTTTGAAGATAATGATTATTTAGAACGAGGCGGTAAATGGACCAGACAGCTACATATCTTTACCTCTCCTTTCTACTACATCGATTATACTTTAGCTCAGGTTTGTGCTTTCCAATTTTGGCTCAAGGACCAAGTAAATCATGAAAGCGCTTGGCAAGATTATCTCGAGCTTTGTCGTGCCGGTGGAAGTAAACCCTTTACAGAACTATTAACAATTGCAAATTTAGAAAACCCATTTGAAGAAGGTACGATAGCTTCAGTTGTTCCTCAAATTGAAGAATATCTTGCTTCCGTTGATGATACAAAACTATAGATAAAATGTTTGTTTGGAAGCTAGGCGATATAAAAAATCCGTTGCTAAATTGAAAAAACTGTATCTTAAGAAAAATAATTAATTACAAAATGCTAGAAGGAAAAAAATATGAAAAATGAAAAAGTTTTAATTGTAGATTGTGGTTCAGCTCATGCCCAGATTTTAGCCAGAAGAATTCGAGATTTGAATGTATATAGTGAAGTAAGACCTTTTAGAACAGATTTTGAAAAAGTTAAAGCGATGAATTATAGGGCTTTTATTTTCATAGGTTCTTTAGATAGAAAAGATAGACAAGCAGAGATAAAAGAATTGTTTGAGACTTATAAATCTCTACAAAAACCAATCCTTTTGGTAGAAATAGCTCCAGAAATCGCTCAAGAGAATAAAGAGCAAGGTATCTTCCGTTTGCATGAAAAAATTGAATTTGTTCAATCTGAAGCCGAGAAAACTGCTTTGAAAGAGTTTTTATATGAACAGGTTGAACTAACAGGTGACTGGCAAGTACAAGATTTCATAGATGCACAAATTAGAAACATTCAAGCAGAAGTAGGAGACAAAAAATTAATACTTGGACTTTCTGGAGGAGTGGACTCCGCTGTTGCTGCTGTGCTAGTCCATAAAGCAGTAGGCTCACAACTTACCTGTATTTTTGTAGATCATGGTTTGATGCGCAAAAATGAAGCTGATTTTGTTGATCGAATCTTCCGTGAAGAATATGATATGAATTTTGTTCATGTCAATGCCGAAGAACGCTTTTTAAATCGCTTAGCTGATGTTAGCGATCCAGAGAAAAAAAGAAAAATAATTGGTGAAGAATTTATCAGGGTGTTTGAACAAGAAGCACGCAAAATCAAAGATGCCGAATATCTAGTTCAGGGAACAATTTATCCCGACATTATCGAATCAGATGCCGAAGAAGGGAAATTAGTTAAAAGCCATCACAATGTTGGTGGTTTGCCAGAAGATATAGAGTTTGCAGGCATTATAGAACCATTAAAGGATCTGTTTAAAGATGAAGTAAGAAAAGTTGGATTAGAGCTAGGCTTACCAGAAAATCTTGTATATCGTCAACCATTCCCAGGCCCAGGCCTCGCAGTTAGAATTATCGGTACGATCACAAAAGCTAAAGCCAATCTATTGCGTGAAGCAGACGCCATAATGCGTGAAGAAATCGCAAATGCAGGCTTAGAGCGAGAAATTGATCAATACTTTGCAGTCTTAACAGGTATTCAATCTGTAGGAGTTAGGGACGAAAATAGAACATATGATTACACCGTAGCCATCAGAGCGGTAAAAACTGTTGACTTCATGACCGCAACTTATTATCAAATTCCATATGAAGTCTTGGATATTATTTCAAAACGAATCACGAGTGAAGTCGAAGGAATTAACCGCGTTGTCTACGACATCACCGGCAAACCACCGGCTACGATTGAGTGGGAGTAGTTGGTCTTTAGTTTTTCAGAGGGTTCTAAAAAGGTTCTATCGGGCATCGAATGGTTGTTGATACATGAAATAAATCAGATATATTTATGATATTTTAAAGGGGTTTTAAATAAATTAAATAATTAGAATAAAGATGATAATTATACTTTTTAAATTATATAATAGATTTAATAGGAATTTATAATAAAATTTCAAAAGGGGCGTAAGTAAATGGAACGGTGTAAAGTAGAATTTAAAGCATTTAAAATAGGAGAATGGTACACTAAAACAGAAACTGATAACAGTGAGGAAGATTTATGCTTGAAAGATTCAATGTAATACAACCTAGAGAAATATCATTAAAGGACCATCCAGAATTAAATGAGGCCTGGTTGCAGGAAGTAATAGCAAATAAACCAGAAATTCTTGGATTAGGAGATCTTATTGTAAAAGATAAAGAAAGAATTCAACCCTCTGGTGGAAGATTGGATCTATTACTTCAAGATGTAGATTCTTTGAAAAGATATGAAATGGAAATACAACTAGGCAAGACAGATGAATCACATATTATAAGGACTATTGAATACTGGGATATTGAAAGAAAAAGATACCCTCAGTACGAGCATTGTGCTGTTATAGTAGCAGAAGATATAACATCAAGGTTTTTAAATGTAATTAGCTTGTTTAATGGTAGTATTCCACTGATGGCATTAAAAGTAACTGCATATGAATATGAAGGAAAATATTTTGTTACATTTAACAAGATATTAGATGAAGTTCAGTTTGGATTAGTGGAAGAGGATGAGGAAGTAAAAGAGGTTACAGACAGAAATTATTGGATTGAAAGAGGAACCAATAAGACTGTATCCATAGCAGATGAAGGGCTTAAATTAATACAGGAAATCAATCCAAATTACGAACTAAAATATAATAAATTTTATATAGGCTTAGCTAGACAAGGAATTGCAGATAACTTTGTAATATTTAGGCCACAGAAAAAGATTACAAGAATGGAAATAAGACTACATAAAAGTCAGGACATAGAAGAATTTATTGAATCTAGTGGTATTGACTTATTAGACTATTTTCCAAGAAATAGAACCTACAGAATTAATCTAAAACCAGGGGATACCTATAGCGTCAAAATAAAATGTCGTCGAAACTCCATTCGTGGCTTCAAAATAAAATGTCGTCAAAAGAATTTACCATCCTTTAC
Organism: Clostridiaceae bacterium; assembly: GCA_012518845.1. Lineage (GTDB taxonomy): Bacteria > Bacillota > Clostridia > Saccharofermentanales > DTU023 > UBA5436. Next base: position 87 of record JAAYRJ010000117.1, on the reverse strand, counting down.
TCAGCGACTTGATTTTATCTTGCAGAACCATCATCCTTTGAGTTAGATCCATTATATCAAGTTGCTCAAAAATAACTGACATTTGCT
>JAAYRJ010000116.1 GCA_012518845.1 Clostridiaceae bacterium | reverse complement strand
TATAAATAATTCTTCCCTCTTTTACTGCCGCAACTATTGTGGCAAAATTATCATCTGTTAAAATCATTTCGGATGAATTTTTTGCTACCTCTGTGCCCGTGATTCCCATGGCAACACCGATATCTGCTTGTTTCAAGGCAGGAGCATCATTGACACCATCGCCAGTCATGGATGTAATGTGATTATTGGCTTTTAGAGCAGAAACGATTCGAACTTTATGTTCTGGTGAAACTCTTGCGTAGACCGCAACATGTTCACATGCTTCGATTAGCTCCTCATCACTCATCTGTTCAAGTTCAGAACCAGTTAGTACACTATCACCTGGTTGTAATAGATTAAGATTTTTGGCAATGGCAACAGCCGTGTCTTTATAGTCACCTGTTATCATAACTGCCCTAATACCTGCGGCATGGCAGACAGCAATTGCATCTTTTGCCTCTGGTCTAGCCGGATCGATTATGCCTGTTAAACCAACAAAAATCATATCTTGTTCAGGCAGGTCAAAGTTATCATCAGGATGGACTTTATAAGCAAAAGCCAGAACACGGAGAGCCGATTTAGCAAAAGCAGAATTTGCCTCAAGAATCTGTTCGCGATCTTTCTCTGTTAATTCTCTAATCTGATCATCAATTAATACATGTGTACATTTTTCCAATACTATATCTGGCGCACCTTTGGTCAAAGACAGAAATTCATCATCAATTTCATGAAAAACCGACATCATTTTACGTTCTGAGTCAAACGGCAAGTCACCTAAACGAGGATACTCAGCTATTAAGTCATGATGAGGTAAGTTGGCTTTAGCGCTTAAAGTCAGTAAGGCGCCTTCTGTAGGGTCACCGAGAATCGACCATTGATCATCCTTTTGGGTAAGTTCTGCATCATTACAAAGAGCTGCAATTTGGATAAGACGCTTTAGAGAAAACTCCTCCGAAATATTGATTGGGCTTTCCTCTTGATCCTTGAATAAAGATATCTCACCTTTTGGTTCATAACCTATACCATCCACCTCGTAGAGGTCACCAGCGGTATAAATGCGAGTAACAGTCATTTCATTTTGGGTTAAGGTACCAGTCTTATCCGAACAAATGGTATCAACTGAGCCTAATGTTTCAACTGCCAATAATTTTTTTACAATCGCATTCTTTTTTGCCATACGATTCATTCCAAGTGCTAAAACAATTGTAACGATTGCAGGTAAACCTTCCGGTATAGCAGCAACAGCTAAACTAACAGCAGTCATAAATAAACTAAGAATGTCACCGCCCTGGAATATACCAACAACAAAAACAATAATACAAACAACGATACAAATAAATGCGAGTATCTTGCCCATATCATTGAGATTTTTTTGTAACGGTGTGTCTTCTTGTTCAATCCCACGGAGGCGATCTGCAATTTTACCTACTTCTGTTCTTGAAGCCGTCTCAACTGCAACACCAGTTCCTCTACCATAAGTTACAGCTGTGCTAGAAAACAACATATTGCTGCGATCACCGATGCCAAGTTCTTCCTCACTTGTAAAATTAGCGTCTTTATCGACTGGCACTGATTCACCAGTGAGTGAAGCTTCTTCTGCCTGTAAGTTGCTACTTTCTAACAATCTAATATCTGCTGGCACTATGTCACCAGCTTCTAAAACAATAATATCTCCAGGCACAATTTCTGAAGCGGCTACCATTGTCTGCTGACCATTGCGGAGTAATCTTGCTTCAGGTGCTGCCATTTTTTGGAGCGAATCAATAGCTTTTTCGGCTTTACCTTCTTGATAGACACCTAAAAGAGCGTTAATAATAACAATTGCAATTATTAACATCGCATCGACTAGCTCACCTAAAATACCAGAAATTAATGCAGCTACGATTAGAGTAATTACCATTACATCTTTAAACTGCGCTAAAATTTTTTGCCAGAGTGGGACAGATTGTTCGGCTTCTAACTCATTTTTTCCATATATTTTTTGTCTTGCTTGACTCTCAGATGTACTAAGACCGGTTTGTGGATCTACATCCAATCCTTGTAAAATTTCGTCTTTTGATAACTGGTATAACTCATCAGGCTCGAAATTCTTAATTTCATTTTTATCCATATCAACCTCTGTATTTCTTAACAATTTTTACTATTTTTAGCATATTCTTAGATTGTTTTATCTTCTTCCCTATTTTTTGAATCTTTGGGGTTTGTTTCTGAAAACTCTACTTTTATTCTAGCAATTCTTTTTTCATCCATCTCCAAAACGGTAAATATAAAATCTTCAAATCTCACGGATGGATGTTCACCTTGTTCTGGGATACGTTCTAATTTACTCAAAATAAAACCAGCTATCGTATCATAATCAAAGTTTTCTTTATCGTCTAGTCGATCAATTTCAGGGATACGTTCAACAACTTCTTCAACTGAAAGCATGCCATCAATGATATATGATCCATCTACATTTTTGATAATACATTGGTCAGCACTGTCATATTCATCGGTTATATCACCAACAATTTCCTCTAATATATCTTCGATCGTGATTAAACCATCCGTACCACCATACTCATCGATTACAATTGCCAGTGAAATATTTTGTTGCTGCATTTCTCGAAACAATACACTTATTGCTTTACCTTCAGGCACAAAATAAACTTCACGCAAAATATTTCGTAAATCAAATTTTGTTTTTTCCTCAGGCGTTATGCGCAAAATATCTTTAATATGTAAAACACCAATAATATTATCTATATTTTCTTCATATACGGGCAGCCGGCTATATTTTTCATGAGCTGCTGTATAGATAACTTCTTCGAGTGAAGCTGCGACATCTAAAGCGACCATTGCAGTTCTAGGTGTCATGATTTCAGAAACCTCTGTATCGTTTAATTCAAAAACATTATAAATCATTCTAGCTTCATCACTTTGGATAGCGCCGCTCTCGCCGCTTGCCTTGGTCATTAAGAGAATTTCTTCTTCTGTAATGGTAGTCTGACCTTTGTCAATATCTATGCCGATAATTTTACAAACTAATCTAGCTGAGGCATTTAAAAATGAAGCAAAAGGTCGAACAATAATATCCCAACCCCTCAAAATAGCAACAAACCGTCTAGCAAAAGCTTCTGGATCACGCATACCTATTTGTTTGGGCACCAATTCACCTATTACTAAAGAAAAATATGAAATAATAAAAGTGATGATTA